>JAIEOG010000317.1 GCA_019750655.1 bacterium | reverse complement strand
CATCCTTGCAGATCCTTTGGAACGGCTTCGGCCCAAGACGGATACGACTTTGGCCATTGTGCACGCGAGCCAAGACCGCAAGCACCGCGTTTTCTGGGCGACCGAATCTGGATTGCGCTTGGACAATGGGCGCGTGCGTGTGGAGTGCGCGCCGTGCGAGAGCTGGCAACCAAACGGACTTCCACATCTAGGCGCTTATAAAGAAATGGCGCTGCGGGACTTTTCCCTCGTCTGGATTCGTAAAGATCCGCCCTTTGATGGTTCGTACTTAAAGCTCTGTTGGTTATTGGCGTTAGAAGAGAAAAATGTGCCGATGCTCAATCGCCCCAGCGTGCTACTGCGTTACCACGAAAAAATGCTGCCTTTCGAAGCCGCAGCCGCAGGCGTTTTAAAAGCCTCGGAGCTTGTGCCCACGCATATTGGAAGTCCCGAATCAGCACAGGCGTATGCGACCGCCGGAGAGCTTTCGGATGTCATCCAGAAGCCGTTTTTGGGTTTCGGTGGCGGGGACGTGAAAAAGTTTTCCCGTGGCCAGTGGGCCGAGCAGGCTTCGCGTGAAGGCGATATGCTGACGCAACCCTACCTGCCTGAGATTACTGACAAGGGCGATCGACGGGTGATGTTCCTCAACGGAAAAGTAGTCGGAGATTTCGTTCGCTTGCCGCAGCCGGGCCAGTATGTCTCCAACCTCGCGCGCGGAGGCTCTGCGGCGCTGATACCGATGACTGCGGGCCAAAAAGCCTTAGCGCAGCGGCTTGGTAAGTTCTTAAAAAAGCGGGGAATCGATTTCGCGGGTGCGGACCTCATCGGCTCGCGCGTTTCCGAAGTGAACATCACGTCTCCCACAGGTGTCTTAAAGCTTAAGGAGCTGACGGGGATCGATGTAGCGGCGATGCTGGTGGCTTACGCCGAACGTTCTGCGCAGTAGCGCACGATCGCGGCGAGGTTCTGCTTCGCTGGGCCGTCGTAGAGTTCCAAGACCTTATCGGCCGGGTTCTTTCCTTGCCGGATATCTTGCTCCAGCGACACTAGGTAGTTTTCTTCGCCGAGCCCACGGTGGACGAGGCTCTTGCGAGCGGCTTCCAACATTTCTAGAGCGAGCGACTGCATGGAAATCCCGCCAATGGAGGCATGCAAGCCTTCACGCCCGGCGGCCACCCAGAGTTCATTGCGGAGTTTCGGCGTCAGGCTGCCCAAGCGATCCAATGCGAGATTGCGGGCCGCTTCGCTGTAGATGACACCCGTCCAAAAAGCGACGCAGGGGTAGCGGTCCGCGAGTCGCAGACCGTCGATAGAGCGCACTTCGACATAGCCGGGCTTTAAGCGCGCTTCCGTAAAGAGCTGGCGCAAGCAGGTCATTTCGTTTTCGTCGTTGAGCTCACAGCCTTCAAGCTGTCCGAGCGCGATTTCTTGGAGTGTGCGATCGGCGGAAGCGACGTTGCGGCCCTCGGTGTTTTGCACAAACATCAAGGGACGCTTCCATGCGAGTTCCGCGTAGTTTTCAAAGTTAAAGCCGTCTTCAAACGCTTCGGGCATCAATCCCGAGCGAGCGGGATCCATCTGCCGCCAAACCTCGGAACGGAAAGACTTCCAGCCGTTTTTTCCGCCCGCGCTAAACGGGGAGTTGCCAAAAAGGGCCGTGGAAAGCGGAGCGAGAGCCAGCGATGCGCGCAGCATAGAGATGGCTTCTATTTCATTCGAGTAATCGAAATTGATCTGAATGGACGAAGTGAGACGCATCATCGTCGTGCCCAGCGTCCCATGCCGGCCGAAAAAATCCGTCATGAGCCGGTAGCGTGTGAGGGGAATGACGTCGAGATCTTCGACGCGAGCAAAGGGGTTCAGCCCCAGTCCCACCCAATGCAACCCATAGCGCGAAGTCACTTTTTCGACTTCGTTTTCAAAGCCTGCGACGATCTTCGCGGTGGCTCGGACAGAGGCCATCGGGTTAGCCGAAAACTCCAATTGGCTGCCGGGTTCCAGCGAAACTTTCCCTTGAGGGCCACTCAGGCCGAGCGGAGACGCTTCGGAATAGGTAACGACCGGCCAGCCAAGCTGCTGTCCCAGCGCCATGAGCATCTGTTCGGCGCCGGGGCGTCCATCGGGGTGGTGGCGGTAGTGTAGAGAATAGCCGTCTTCCCAAAGGCCAATGCGTTCGATCTCAATCCCGATATTGCGCGCAGTTTTAGGGCGGCAATGGGATTGAAGGAGGGCGGCAGTCCGGCTCCAGGGTGCGGCGTGTGTCGACATCGGTGGACTATAGCCTCGGGGCTAGTCTAAATCCACTCCGCGCAAAGTCGCGTGTGGCATAGGTTGGGGCGGTAAGATAGCGCTCTGGGTGTCCCCAGTGGCCACTAGTAAGTCGAAGGCGTCCTTCGATAGATCGTCTAGTTTCTGTTCCGCGCCGGCGGGCCCTCGGCAGGCCGTTAGCGCTCGGACCAGATTGTTCTGAGCAAAGCGGACGAGCGCGTGCTTCGTGTGCAAGGTGTGGGTAATCGAGGAATCCAACGGATCGGTCCAGGCGTAGTCACTTTTGAGAGTGGCGTCTTGATCGGTTAGGCCTTGTGCCTGGCGAAGTCCGAAGTAACCTCCGGAGGCCGCGCTGAATTTAAGTGCCCCGACGAGGGCTTCGCCAGCCGCGCCCAGCCGAACTTCGGCTTTGGCGAATTCAAGACAAGCGCGCAGGGTGCTCTTCTTGAGCAACAGTTCACTGCGTCCTTGAGAGATTCCAAAATAGCCCTGCATTAAGTCGGTGCGGTAGGCGACGTTTTCGGATTCGGCCTTATCGGCGGCCGTCGGAGGCCCCTGCTTACCAAGCTTGGTGATATCGACGGGTTCGGCCTGCGCCGTGAGTGCTAACCCCAAAGTCAGAAGTGCATACATCCGAATCATGGTTCCCTACCTCTTGGGGCGAACGTAGTCCGTTTCCCCAGAAAAGCCAAACCAAGTTGCCGACCCCGTTAACGGGTGGTACACCCCTGCTTACTTCGGTATGGGCAGCAATTCCCACCCGCTGTTTAAGATGGGCCGGTAGCTCAATTGCCCCAGGAGCGTAAGCGACGTTCTCATGTCGCTCTCCCGGTTGAGCAACGCGGTTCGGTTACTTCAGGATGGGCCGGTAGCTCAATTGCCCCAGGAGCGTAAGCGACGTTCTCATGTCGCTCTCCCGGTTGAGCAACGCGGTTC
>JAIEOG010000438.1 GCA_019750655.1 bacterium | reverse complement strand
TTCTCTTTACATTGATCTTGTCTCGCCTGTCATTGGGAGCAGCGCCCCAAGACGCCTACAACGGCTACATGAATTTTGCCGCTAACGATTCCAAGGTCGATCTCATTTTCAAATTCATTTCGGGCATCCCTGAAGACCAATTCAAACCCACTTCATCTAAGTACTATAGTGCCCGACAGGAATGGATTGCCGACCTCGAATACACTGGCAGAGAATGCGATCGCCAAGGTTCTTCCACAAACAACGCACTTTGCCACCGCCGCCTCTGGATAAACCGTATTAGCTTAGCTCTCAGCTTGACTCACAAACCCGGCGTTTTCGTCGCGCTGCCTTCAGCAAATGAGCAAAACATGCAGCCGCTAATCCAAGCGCTTGTGAAGGCTTTCTACGATCGTGCCCCGAGAACCGAGGAATATGCGATTTATTCTGCTGGCACGGAACGGCTGCTAGGTAATGCAAAACGCGAAAAAGTAATCGATAACTTTCTCAGCTCCAAAACTTTACGTTGCCGCTTTACGGCGAATTCGTGGGGAGCGCGGTATGGGGCTTCGTGCGGCTGGCAAAATTCTAATTGGAGCACCGTGCCGGTGATCCTACCCACTACTTCCTACCAAAATTATCAATTCAGTTTTAATTATCCGTTGGGAAGTCAAACTCTCGTAAGTCCGGCTTATTACACTGCGGGTTCTTACTATCTAGACCCTATCCCCAAACCTGGTGAAGTCGTCCTTAGCCGGTATGACTATGTAACGGAACAAAGAGACATTCGCGGGCTTCCGGGCAGCACTGTCCCCATTCAATACCCGCAACCTTGGCTGAGCATTGTTCGCAATTCACAAAGTTTTTCTTACAGCGTCCGCCACGGCATCATGCATGTTTACGTAGGGGCTGGGCATTTTGCGAGCGGCCATGATTGGTCGGTAGAATTTGTAGACGCTGGTGGCGCCTCTGACACCACCTCAGAGGGTCGGAGACTAATACTCACGAACCTAACTCAGAAAACGAAGGCTGATGGCACACCCAACGTGCTGATCCTTTACGGTGGGCCAGCCACCACGCCTTAAAAACGCGGACGTAAAAGAGAGAACCCGGCCCGCCCATAAAAACCCCAATATTCCCACCGCTTTGTTTTTCATTCGCCTATTTTCGCTTTAATTCCAGACTTCGGGAAAGCCGGGACTCGTTGAGAAATCTCCTAGATGAGTTCGGCTTGAAGATCAGCCCGTGGTTTCTCCCCCGGCCTTTATGATATGGACCGGAGCGCATGATTGCTTCGTTTTCGCTTCTTCTAGAACTGCTCTGTTTCGTGGCTACCGCGCACGCAGTGCCCGAGTTTACCCAAGAAATCGCCAGCGACATCGGTGCCCACAGCGAAGCCATTTTGCGCCAAACCTTCAATGTCGCGATCGAACATGTCCGTTCTCTGGCCCCCGCTCGCGAAAATCCGTTCAAGGCGCGCTCTCGGCGCAAGGTGCATTTCTACATCGCTTACTCACACGATCCTGTGGCCACCCACATGATAGAGCGGTCACGCGACACTGGCCCTAGTGATGGGTCTGATGCTTTCACCATCACCAGCGAAATAAACGGAGAGCTAATCACTTACGTCTTCCTGTTGGTCGACCGTTTTGCTCTAGACGAAAAAGGCAAGCAACGGCCCGACGCGTTCGTGCGGCTTGTCACCGCCCTGGCCCATGAAGTTTACGGAAATGTGGCAGATCAGCTGAAGCTCAAACTGGGGGAACCCCCTATTATGGATGCAGCGATGCGAATCGCCGACGAGCAGCGGGCTTTCACGGCCTCGATCGCCTTTTTGAAACGCTATAAGCGGTCCCGGTTATCTAAAATCGTTGACGCCGAACACCTTAAGCAGGCGATCGTTCGGGAAGAAGAAGCGCTGGAGTTTTGGAAGAAGCAGAAGCCGCAGGCCTGTGCGCCGCAGGTGTTTGTGTTTGGCGGGCGAAGCGGGGTTCGTCGGCTGCGGTGAATCAATCGCGGAAGCTGCACGAGAGGGTTACTGCCGGAGATTGATCGAGCGATGTTCGCCGTCCCCCGTCGTCACTCCAAGCAGGGCTAAAGCCTTGTCACAGGACTCTGCGGCGGAAGCGTGGTGCGCTAAAGCTGCAGCCGCAGCGTCGCGGCGCTGAAAACCAGCAATGGCCTGCACTTTCTCCGGAACCTGATCCAAAAGTTTATAGACGCCGATTTCGTCTCTCAGCTTTCGGTATTCTTCACGCAGCTTTTCATCAGGGATGCGCCATTCTTCTCCGGCCCTTAACGGTGCGGTCGCCAACTGTTCGGCTGAGGGCCCGCCAGCGAAAGCAATCCGCTCATTGAGTTTGAAGATATCACCCGTCTGGACAGCGCGCTGGCGAAGGGCCGTTAGTGCGGCGACATCTTCGGGATCTCTGTCTGACCAGGGAAATCTCTTAAATTCATCCGTAAGATCCGGGCCATAGAAATCCACATGTGCCGCCTGCTCCATTAGGAGCGCGCGCAGCTTGCGTTTGAACTCCGGTTTGGTCGACAAAGATCGAATGACTCTTGAATCCCCGCGGCCCAACAGGCCGAAGATCATATCCTCTCCCTGGCCCGTCACCGTGAAGCGCTCAATAACCCAGTCAGCAAAGGTCGGGTCTTTGGAATACATCTCACGAGCAAACTCGGAGCTCCCGTGATCGACTAGTGCTGCAATCAGAGCTTCTTCGGCGTCCGACAGGTTTCCGTTTCTGAGAATGCCTTTGCGGAGTTTTTCAAAGATAGCGGGTTCAGGACCTGTGACCGATCCTGTCACTCCATCAAAGGGACCGTCTGGAAAATGCTTCACATAGGCCAGAGGGTTCTTTGCCGCGAGCCCTCGAAGCACGTTGTGCAGCTCCGTTTTCAAATTCAGCAACTCAGACGATTTCTTGAATTTCTCACGCAACGTATCGTCGGCAATGTAAGCGGAGTTCGCGCGCTCCAACCCCTGCCGGCCAACCTCCTCTAAGAGGCGCGTGTGATCTTTGCCCACACTCTCCGGAATGGCTTCCATCAACGCTTGCAACACCCTAACATCGTCGGGATTGCCCAGATCCCAGCGCACGGCTTTTACCAACCGCAGGGGTGGAACGCCTCCCGCAGCCAAAATATCCAGCAACTCCTGGCGTGGGTTTACAGGCGGCGGGGCCTTAGCA
>JAIEOG010000367.1 GCA_019750655.1 bacterium | reverse complement strand
GAATCGGTTTGGTGACGAGTTCCTCAAGCACTTCGGGGCTGCTTGCCAATTGTTCTTCGATCACTAGGGCAGAAGTATCGGCGTAAACATTCTCGTTCTTGTAAACGACTTCCGCAGCCGATGCGATCCAAGGATTGCCCATATGCGCTAAGACAAAAGTAACCTTCGGGTACTTCACCGCTACTTCGTCCACACGCAGAGGATCGGCAAACTTCACCTTTGCCGCTCGATTGACGGTGTCACCCGTATGGAACACGACGGGCACACCCGTACGTTCCGCGAGCTTGTAGAACGGCTGGTAGAACTTCGCACTAGGCCAGAGCGGCACGTAGCCTAAGTAAATCTTCATGCAGTGGTAAGTGCCGTCTTTGATTCCTTCTTCCACCTGCGCAGGAGTGCGGTGATTGGGAACGATGGCGGCGCAAACGGAAAAGCGCACGAGGTCGTCGGGCAACTTTTTTGGCTTAGGCCCGGTCATATTCGCGTGGACCACAGCGCCTGTGACGCCGTTCTTCACCAATTCTTGGAGCAGATCGCTGCGGCCCGTAAGGATGCTAGCCCCGTCGTCATCGTCGAAGTGCACATGCGCATCGATGATCCGCGTGGGCCATTTCAGCGGGCTTTCTTGGACTGCAGTCTTGGTGCAGCCAGTAAGGAGGACTGAAAACAGCAAAAGTCTTTCGAGGGGCATCTGATTCGAATACCTGAAAAATCTGCACCTGGCGGGGATTTTTCAAGGGTCGTGAGTGGCTGGGTAAGGTCCTGTTTATATTGAGCTAAAGACACCTTCATTGATGTTTCTCTCGCGTTGGAATAGAACGCGTCACTCGAAGCTCATGGAGGACCGCGTGAAGCACTGGATTTGGCGTTCTTTTTTCTCGTTAGCGCTGCTGGCCCAAGCCGCTCTGGCCATCGACATCGATCGAAAGGCCCCATTCTTGGGGAACGATGAAATTGACGTTAGCCACTATGGCCTCCGGATGGATTTTACGGACCTCGACGATTCTCCTGTGAAGGTTGTCGCCGAACTCGATGTTCGGGCCCTTTCGGATTTAAACCAATTAAAGCTTCACACCAGCCAGCAATCAAAAATCGAATCTGTCGTTCTCGAAGGTGCCGCGCTACCTTTCACGATCGTCGATGGCGAATCTCAGAGCCGCATTTTGAAAGTGGAGCTTCCGAAGGCCGTCGCTAAAGGCGCGCAGTTTAAGCTCACAGTTACTCTGGAAACCGATGCGTTCAAAAGGCACCTGTGGCGAGGCCACCGGATGCGCAATACCGAAAGCTGGCCGTACAAAGCGCGCAACTGGTTGCCAAGCAATGATTCTCCGCAAGATCCCGCTTCATTTACGATCGAAATGCACGTTCCTGCCGGAACAGTGGCAGCCGCCAATGGTCTGCTCCGAGGCGAGAACTACCTGCAGGGCGAGCCGGATAAAGAGAACCCCAACCGGCGAGTTTTCCATTGGACCCAGAAGCAACCCATCCCGACGTACGGATTAAATGTGGTTGTGGGCGGCGATGGCTTCCGGCCTTATGTCGGGCGACTGAGCTTCGACGAGAACGGGCAGCGTACGTCACAAGAGAAAGCCAAATTCAGCGTTCCGGTTGTCTATTACGACAATGGCACTCTGCCGGCCGAGATTGAAGAGTCTCTTCAGGCTTATATCTTTTTCACGATCCACCTCGGCAAGTCGCCGTACGATAAACTGGGCTTTGTGAGTGCTCCGCATTTTTCCAGCATGGAATCGCCGACGTTGGTGACGTTGATCTCTTCACAACACGTTGTGCACGAAATCGTCCACGATTGGTTCGGCAATGGGATTCAATTCCGCAAATGGAACGATTTCTGGTTGAGTGAAGGCTTCACGAGTTACATGACGGGCTTCTATAGCGAAGTTACGACGGGCCGGAATACTGCGAAGCTGGATAAAGTCGATAAAAAGACGCTGAATCCCGCCGGCGCCGAGGCGGATCCCCTAGGCCAGTTCTTTGGCACTTCCACGCCTTACTACAAAGGAGCGGCCGCAGTGGCAGACTTCCGCCGTCTCTTAGCGCAGCAGCTGAAAGTCGAAACGGGCAGCGAAGAAGAACGCGCGCGTTTTCTCAGTGTGCTCTCCAAGCTTTACCAAGAGCGCAAAGATACTCCGCTCTCCAGCGAAGCCTTTGTGGAATGGGCGCGTAAAGACATGGCTGAGTACTTAGCCACCCGTTACCAAGCCGACCCTCAGAAGACGGCGGAGTGGGTGGAAGAGTGGAAAGCCCGCTGGTTGAAGCTCTAGGTTAATAGGAAGACAGTACCTTTCCGCGGGCAAGCGCGCCTTCGCTGATGAGGATTGCGGCTATCGACGTCCTATGAAGCCGTCATGACCCGGCGCTCGCGATGCTTTATCATAAGGGTATGACCTCTTGTGTTCTTGCGCTGCGTTGGCAGATTTCTCTCTCCTGTCTTTTCTTCCTTCTACCGAGCGCCGGATACGGCATTGGCTATGAGTTTTGCGATGAAGCCCTCGCAAAAATGCAGGGGGTAATCACTGAGGCGGAGCACGGAGATAATCCAGAAGAGATTCGGCGTTACCGAGATCGGCAAGTGCGCCTTTCGATTGTCCGGCAAGAAGAACGCAAAAATACAGCGAATGCGATGCTACTGGGATCGTTTGAGGAGAAATATAAGGCTTGGGTTGCAAGGGTTTTGAAGAGTCTCCAAAAGCCTCAGTCCAAGGCCAAGTTCCTGGCTGCCTTGGTAGACGAGAACCGGCGCCTCGAACAAGACGGCACCAAAGATCTTCCCGTTCACAACCTGGTGCTGGCCTTGCAAGATCCAAAAACAACCGACGATGTTCTCCTGAGCCGCATTCAGGACTACGCTTTTGAACAAGCGGGTTTCGCCATGAGCGATAAAGTTTTTCGAGATGTAGAAGGCGTGTACGACCACATCAAGGATTGGAACCATATATTCCTCGATCTGGGGGAATCCACGGCCCATGCACGAGAGGCGCGGGAACTGGCAAATCTAAGCGCCGAGGTCTATGCCGCTAGTCAGCTGAGACTCAAGTTCCACGAGCATTTTGTTCGCGCGGCTCCTTTGTCGGAAAGCTTCAAGACCGCGGCGGAAAAGGGGCTAG
>JAIEOG010000428.1 GCA_019750655.1 bacterium | reverse complement strand
ACGCCTTCCGGGTAAACCAAAGCCGGAGCAAGAACTTCCCCTCCCCGTTCCTGTAGGTCCGCAACCAAACGTTGCGCGCGCTGGGAGAGTTCTTCGAGATCGGGATCGAGTACGCCATCCCACTCCGTCAGGCCTTGTTTTTCCACGGACCATTTTGAATGAAACTCGACCTTGCCGCTATCCGTGTTGAGGACCAGTTCAATGAAATCGTAATCGGAACCCGCTTGGAAGATGCGGGTGTCTCCCGACTCCAAAACTTCCGTTTCATGCCGGTGCCCTGCACCCGTATAGAGCAATTGCACTTTTACCGCTTGGGACGTTTCCGCCCGCCACTGGAAATATTCCCGCAGGGCCTTCTGCACCACAGACGCGCTTTCATGCGCCTGGATAACGAGCAGGTCGATCCCCTCGACTGCCGCTAAGAGCGTTTCTTCTTTAAGCGTTTGCAGGTAGGGGGTGACGGAGTCTGTTTTGAAGTACTGCGTTCCGCCTTGGGACAAGTAAGTGCTTTCCTGAAAAAATGTTTCTAGCGCTAGCCCCACCACACGGAGGCGTTTTCCATTGGGCAGGTGTCGATCGGTATGGCTGCCGAACAGGCGCTTTCCCTGCGGGGTCAACGCCAAGCCCCCTGCCAAAATGGGGCCTTGGGCCCCCAAGGGGCTAGACTCCAAACTCCGGGCGAGCGGCTCAAAGAGATCGCCAAATTGGCGGTTCGGAGAGCGGCGGCACTGGTTATCAAACTCGTGATTGCCGAGAGTCACTGTCACCCAATAGCGCCGGGCGAGCGTGCTAATGACATCGAGGTCCAAAAGCCCCCCATCGGCATCGGCACAAATGCCTGAGCCACCAGCGTCCCCATTGAAATGGATTAGGACCGGCGCATTCGGGTGGCTTTGGCGAAACAGGGCAATCCGCTTTTCGAGGGCGCGGAGGAAGGCGGGCACATTCTGGTAAGCCACATGGATGTCGGAGACCTGGATGGCAAGCATCGGCGAAGCGGCCTCTGCCATCGAAAAAGAAATGCCAAGGGCGAGCCCCAGAAGAAAAAGACTGCGCGAAAACATGAAGCCGTCACTATCGACCAGAAGTGTCGCGGCGTGTCAATACCGTCGAAGAAAACGGTCGCAAGACGCCGAATTTCCAGCAAGAGCCGTGGGCCGGCGTGAGTTGCTTACCCCCCACTTTCATACTAGAACTTTACGTCGGAATGCCTTTAGACCAAACAGCCCGAAAGCCCGAGTGGCTTAAGATCAAGCCTCCCGGTGGAGACAACTACCTCAAGCTCAAGGGCTTGCTGCGTGAATTGAAACTCCACACCGTCTGCGAAGAAGCAGCGTGCCCCAATGTTTCTGAATGCTGGGGTGGCGGCACCGCGACCGTCATGCTCATGGGCGACACCTGCACACGGGGTTGCAAATTCTGCCATGTGAAAAGCGGCAACCCAAAGGGTGAGCTGGACGCAAAAGAGCCCGAGAACGTCGCGCGCGCGATTAGCGAACTCGCACTGACCTACGTCGTTTTGACGAGCGTCGATCGCGACGACTTGCCCGACGGCGGTGCGGCCCATATCGCGCAAACGGTGCGCAATCTAAAAGCATTGCGTTCGGAGACATTGGTCGAGATCCTCACACCGGATTTCCGCGGTGACTTAGAAGCTGTCCGTACGGTGATGGATGCCGGCCCGGATGTTTTTGCGCACAATCTCGAAACGGTCGAAAGCCTGCAGAAAAAAGTCCGCGATGGCCGCTGCAGCTACAAGCAATCCCTTGATGTCTTGGCCGCTGCGAAAGAGCGCCGCCCAAAGGCTTTGACGAAATCCTCGCTCATGGTCGGCTTGGGCGAGACGGAAGCCGAAATGGCGCAAGCCATGGACGACCTACGCGCCGTCGGCGTGCAGATCCTCACTATCGGCCAATACTTGCGCCCCTCGAACTGGCATATCGCCGTCGAGGAATACGTCGCGCCGGAAATCTTTAAAAACTACGAAGCAATGGGACTCGCGAAAGGTTTTCTGTGCGTTCCCTCTGGCCCGTTGGTACGCAGTTCGTACCGCGCCGGAGAGAAATTCATTGAGAGCATGTTGCGATCTCAGGGAAGCTGAGACGATGCTCCAACAATCCACAACAAAGAAGGCTGCGTTGAATAAGAAAAAGAGTGCTCCCGTGAAAAGCACGCGCCCCGCCAAGTCGGTGCTACGCGAAGATTGCTTTCGGGTTCTCGACGAGAGCAATGCCGCGGATCCCAGGCGCGAACCAAAGATTGCCAAAGAACTTTTGCTGAAGATGTACCGCAACATGGCGCTTACGCGCGCGTTCGACGAGCGCGGCATGATGCTCCAACGCCAGGGCCGCATCGGTTTCTACGTTCCGTCGTTTGGCCAAGAAGCCATCCAAACGGGAACCGCTGCTGCACTCGAAGATCAAGACTGGGTTTTTCCGAGTTACCGCGAGCCAGGCGTGTTTCACTACCGTGGCGCCTCGATGGAAGCGATGCTTTGCAACCTCTGGGGCAATTCAGGCGACACCGCCAAGGGCCGCCAGATGCCGGTGCACTATAGCTTTCCAGAGAAGCGCCTCTTTAGCGTTTCGAGCCCGATCGCGACGCAAGTGATCCAAGCTGTAGGCGCTTCGATTGCTGGTAAAAAGAAAAAGGAAGTCGCTATCACCTATTTCGGTGACGGCGCGACTTCGGAAAACGATTTCCACACGGGCATGACGTTTGCCGGCGTGTACAAAGCACCGACGATTTTCATCTGCACGAACAACCAATATGCGATTTCTGTCCCGCTCTCGCGCCAATGCGCGACGCCTAACTTAGTGCAAAAAGCCCAAGGCTATGGAATGCCGGGTGCTGCTGTCGATGGTAACGACGTGCTAGCCGTTTACGCGGCGGCAAAAGAAGCCGTCGAGCGAGCGCGCCGCGGGGAAGGCCCAAGTTTCATTGAGTGTGTGACCTTACGCATGGGGCCCCACTCTTCTTCCGACGATCCTACGCGCTACCGCGACGAAGCTTTGTACCAGGCGTGGAAAAAACGCGATCCCATCGAGCGCTTCCGCCAGTACCTGACAGAAAAGAAATTTTGGAGTGACGCGGAAGAGGCGAAACTCCAAGAAGCATTG
>JAIEOG010000360.1 GCA_019750655.1 bacterium | reverse complement strand
GGAGGAAATCGCGGAGAGGTTTCCTCGCCCGGTGGGAATCCCGTGAGCGCGTCTGAAACTCATAACGCTTCGCGAGTTCTCCCTCATGCCGGTCGGGCTCGAGGCACGAAGGTCATTCGAACTGCTGAAGCCAATAGCGGGAATCGTTAACGTTTTCGGTGTTAGACGCGCGGGATTTTCGCTGGATTCGAAACCCCGTGTGTCATCGGTGTGTCACTCGAGCTCACGGAAAAGAAAAACGCCGACTCGGTTCTGGACCGAAGTCGGCGTTCTCACATCAGAAAAATTGGTAGCGGGGGTAGGATTTGAACCTACGACCTTCGGGTTATGAGCCCGACGAGCTACCAGGCTGCTCCACCCCGCGACACTTAAGGAAGTCGGACAGTATCCCTGGGGTAGGCTGGTGTCAAACTTACCAAGCGAGCTCTGGTTGCTTTGTGCGGACAAAGTCGGCATAAGCCCCGAGCTATCCCAAGCGGCCCACTGAGACGCTGCCAACTTTCTAAATTCTCGAGATTTTGATTAAATACGGCCTTGGGGGTTTTTTGAGACATGCGTTCTTTCTTTCGGCCTTTGTTCTGACACTGGTTTTGGCCAGCTGTGGGAGAGGCCTTTCGGTATCCCCTGCGGTGTTTGATCCGGATCCGCCTTCTTTGGTTACGTTGGAGCCGGAGAGTAGCTACTTGGTCACGGCCCCTACTTCTATTGTGGCGACTTTCAACCAGGCGGTTACTGCCCTCACAGCTGCGCATTTTACGATAGGGGGGACTTGCACTACCGCCCCCACTGTTTCCACTGTGGTGATGAGTGGCGTTAATACGGTTGCGACCGCAACCCTGACTGGCGGGTCTTGCACCAATGGACAAGATCTCACCGTCACGCTCGATCCCACCCAGATCACCACGGCGGGAGTAGCGGGGACGGGTAGCGCGGAAACTACGACCTATTCCATCTCGACGATCGGACCGGCAGTCACTCTCGACTCGCCCACTGACGTCGCCCTACGCAGCGGCGAGAGCACCGACATTCAAGTGAACTTCGCGGATGCCGCCTCTGGAGGCACCGCACTTACAGGCGATCTCACCGTCCTGGCCGGGGGTGTTACTTTAACTGGCACTAGCTCGTGCACTCTCGGAGTGAGCTCAATCAGCACGACGGGTGCCGTCATTACCGCGAGCGGGTGCAGTAATGGCACCTTCACCGTGCACGTCGATGCTGGTGTGGTCGAAGATGCTTTGGGGAATGCATCGGCCGTTAGCGCGGAAAGCGATACGATTACCGTCTTCAATGGCCGAGTGATTTTTGTGACTACGGGCACGCACAACGGGAACTACGGCGGGTACTCAGGAACGAATACCTACTGTAACAACGACAGCGCTAAGCCCTCTACCGGCATCGTAGCGGGTTCCACCTACAAAGCCTTGCTCGACACCAACAATGCCACCACCAGCGGCATCACCTATTACCGCACCGACCTCACGACCGTCATTGCCACAGCGACCGGCGGCAATCTGGTCGGATCGGCAGGGCTCACCAATCCCATCTCCACGGGTGCGACAGCCGTTTGGACCGGCTCCGATGCTAATAAGTGCAATGGCTGGACAGCGCCGACTATTTTTGTGGGAGCCCTGGGAATTGCAAACAGTGGTACCGCAACCTGGTGGGCAAACAGCTCCGCGGGGTGCGCGAACACGCGGGCTCTTTACTGTGTAGAACAATAGAGCGGCAGCTGAGAGGATCTCGCGGAACAGTGACTCACCGGAAATTCTCTGTTTGGCTCTATAAAAAAGATGGAAGCCCGCACACTTTGATGTTTCGACTCTGAGGTTTTTCGGGCCTAATCACTAGGTGAGCCTACTGACAGCGCCCGAACGAAAGTTTACCTGCGAGCAATACGTCCCTAAGCCAGTAGAGGAAGTCTTTGCTTTTTTTGCCTCCGAACAAAACCTAGAACGCCTCACACCGCCCTGGCTAAGCTTTCGGGTGCTCGGCAAGTCGACGCCCAAGATCCAAGCCGGGACCCTCATCGACTACCAGCTCAATCTCTCAGGCATTCCTCTCAAGTGGAAAACGCGCATTGAGTTATGGGAACCCCAAAGCCGCTTCGTGGATAACCAGCTCAAAGGCCCCTATGCGAAGTGGCACCACACGCACCTCTTCAAACCTCATAAGAATGGAACACTAGTATCCGATACAGTGATCTACCAGCTGCCACTCGGCAGATTAGGCGACTTCGTAGCGGGGTGGAAAGTGCGCAGACAAGTCGAAGAAATCTTCGCTTACCGCCGAGCGACCATCGAAGAGATTTTCAAAGCTTAGTCCTGCCACGCGCTTTCGCGTTTCTGTGGGGGGCTTAATTCGGTTTGTAGTTTTAGAGCGAGATTGCCGGCTTCGGATCGCACGAGATAAGCAGGTTTTTCTGGAGAACCATTGCGCTTGATGCGTTTGCCCTTAATCTCGCGGGTGACTGGTGCTTCGAAAACTTCTTCCACTTGGCCACGGATGGGTCGGCCGAGCCATTTCCACTCCACTGCAGTGCCGATTTTATATTTCGCCATCCAGATGTTTTACATCAAGAGCTGGCTCAAAACGTCAGAAATTGGACCGTCGTGCTACCCGTCGTGAAGTTCTGGCCGGTAGCCGTTATCATCGGCACTCCATCGTCCGGATCTTGGATATAAATCCGCACCGAATTCTCGCCTTCTGCGATGCTTGTCGTCGTGATCGGCGAAGCGCAGGCATCATCTGAATAGAACGCCCCATTGGAAGAGCCGATGATTGTGAGCGTGATGTCCTCTTCGTCCTGCAGGTAACTCGATAGGCACTGGTTGTGCGTGGAGACTATGCTGATGGGTTGGCAGGTGCCCGTGGGCATGATGCCGCCCTCTCCCACTTCGAAAGCCAACGCCGTAGCCGGATCGTAAGCGAACGACGACACAAGATGGGGCGTGCTGGTGGAGACAATCGGGGCGCCTAGAGCGCCCTTCTCGTTACTTCCCCAGCAGTAAATTCCTGTATCGCTCTTAGCACAAGCGGAGTGTTTGCCCACGGCGACGTCCGTCATCGAGGACAGCACAGAGTGGGGGGTCTTGGTAGTACCGCCGCCGGC
>JAIEOG010000078.1 GCA_019750655.1 bacterium | reverse complement strand
ACTTGGCCAAGACAACACGCCCCCCATGAAAGTCGGGGTGGTGCTCCAAACCTTCGAGGCAAATCTCGATCGCTTCATCCAAACGGCCTAGGCGGCGGTACGCTTCTGCAAGTGGCGCAAAGACCCGGCTCGCGGGATCTTCCTGAAAACGGCGCAGGTACTCGCGGAAGTACGGCGGCTGCTGATCGTGCAATTGACCAAGGGCTTCCCGGATGCGGTTTGGACGTGTGATTTTTTCCATAATGGTGAACCTCAATTTCACCGGTTTTTCGTAGAAAAATCAATGGATGGCGCATCATTTCACGACCCAAATGACACGCCGTATTGTGCCCGTCTTTCCTTAGTGCTAAGGACAGCGCTCGGAGGATCCATGCGCGCTTGCGTCATTGCTAAATTTTCCCTGTTTTCGGCACTCATCTTGTCGTCGAGCGCGTCCGCGATCCGCGACCGGGACCTATACCCCAGTCACGATATCGCGACGCTGAGCAGCGAACTGATGCACCTCCTCGCTATTCAGGAAAAACTCCCCGGTGGGACTTTCGGAGCGGTCGTCTATACGATTTTAAAATTGGGAGTTCGGGACCCGCAGGGCATCGTCAACCGCATCCGCGATTTTAGCGAAGCCGACCTGCAACCGATTCGGACCAGCTCTCACCCACAGGCGCATTATGTTGCAGGGAGCTTTGTCACGCTTTCGGTTCTTTTGAAAAATAAACCTGAGACCGCGCAGGCGATGGTGGCGGTTTTGGAAGCGCATTCCTCGGAGATCTCCACCTCTCTGGGCCAATACCTTCAGTTTCCTCCGGCTTCTGTTCTTCCATCGAAAGCGTGTTGGGTGGGGCTAGTTAGTCTCGGAGTTACGGGCGTCTTTATGCCGCCGGCTTTAATCCCCGCGGCTCTCTTTGGGGGCTTTGGGCTGATAAGCCGGGGTTATGAAAAAGCTGCGCGTGAGGCCCTCAGCGCCTGCGAACTCGTGAGAAATCTCCCCCAAGAATAAATCGGCAGGCGCTCCACGCGAGGCCTGTAAGAAGCAGTGTTTCGAGCCAAGTCGGCCGGGGGACACTCGCATAGCCCCAGGTCAGAAAGGGCTCGGCCCACGCGTTCAGCGCAACAAAGGCTTGCCACGCGGACTCCAGGAACAGCCACGGGAGCGGCAGCCCCAAAGCCAGCGCCAGACCGGACAGAAATCCCATCGGCACCCAAACCACGCCCCATATACCGCCCAGCAGCAATCCATTCCACAGGCCCGCGACAGACACCTTGGCGAAGAAAAACGCGATCGAGGGCGCTAACAATAGAGGCATCGCTAGCGACACCGAAAGGGAAGCGCGCCAGCCGCGAGATTCTTGTTCCAACCACGCTGCTAAAAAGGCCGTGGCGACGGCGCTGAGCAAAAAAGAATCTGAGGCAAGGCGTTCCGGAGCGAGGATGATTAAACCCGCTACCGTCGATAAAACGACCTGGAGCGGCCGCACCACTAGGGGCCGAGCGCGCAAGATTTTCCAGAAGCCCCACAAAAGCGCGGCACGTGCGACAGGTTCGTTTCCGGGATTTACCCAAACCAGAAAACTCACAGCACATGCCGGAACGGCGAAGCCTGCGAAACGCAAAAGCCGGCGCGCGATCCGCAAGCGCGCCGCCAAAGGCGCGGCACACCAAACCACTCCGCGCCAGAGAAGCAGCAAGCAAAGAAAGTGTTGGCCACTCAACGCCAAGACATGGAGCAACCCACCCTCTCGGTAAAGATCCGCGAGCCCCTCCGCAAGCGCATCGAGTCGGCCCAACCAAACGGCTTGGGCGAGCCCCGCTATTCCCGGGTAACCATCCAACCCCTGCTCTAAGAACGATTGGAACCGAACTCGACTGTTCTCTCGCTCCCTTTGGAAAAGAAATGCCGGCCGACGCAAAGGCGCGAACGCTAGCCGCCCATCGGCGACGACGCCGAAGTTTCGAGCAGGAAAACGGCAGCGGTTTGATTCTGGGTCCTTGAGGGCGGGAAAACGGTGCGTGTTCTGGGCCTCGAGCCAGCAGCCCCGATCGAGCGCACGCTTGGCAAACCGCGCTTTTCCCAATAGAAAGCCAGTCAGAACGAGGGCAAAGGCCCAAAAGATCAAGCGAGGCATCCTTAGAGCGCGGTGCAAAGCACGCGCCCTCGCTTAAACCCTTGACGCCAAAGCCTTTACTACCCTAAATAAACCTTTTGTCGAAAGACGTGTTTGAGGAGTTTGGCGTGTACGCAGTGATTCGCACCGGAAGCAAACAATATCGGGTAGAGCCGGGCCGAGAACTATTGGTTGAAAAACTAGCAGTGGAAGAAGGCCAGCCCGTCCAAATATCGGACGTTTTGCTCTATTCCGAAGGGGAAGCCCTGACAGTCGGAACTCCGACCGTTCCTGTTACGGTGCACGCACTGTGCTTGGCTCACGAAAAGGGCCCGAAGCTGCGCACCATCAAGTACCGTCGTCGTAAAAACTACAAGCGTACGATGGGGCACCGCCAGACTTACACTCGGTTGCTCATCGAAAAATTTGAGAAGGCGAACTAAAAATGGCCCATAAAAAAGCAGGTGGTAGTTCTCGTAACGGACGCGACAGTAATGGCCAGCGGCTTGGCGTAAAAGTCTTCGGCGGTGAGTTCATCGACGCCGGCGGCATCATCGTCCGCCAGCGCGGCACGAAGATCCACGCAGGCTTGAATGTCGGCATCGGCCGTGATTGGACGCTGTATGCGTTGATCCCAGGCCATGTGCAGTTCCAGCGTAAAGACAAAGACCGTAAAAAGGTTAGCGTCGTTCCGCTCCCTGCTGCAGTAGCGGTCTAAGCGTTCTCTTCTATTAAACTTTGAAAAAGCCTCAGCATGTGCTGGGGCTTTTTTGTTATATACGCAAACCCATGGCCCTTATTGACGAAGTATCCATACGCACCATTGCCGGAAACGGCGGAAACGGATGCGTCAGTTTCCGACGGGAGAAGTACATCCCGTTTGGCGGGCCGAATGGCGGCAACGGTGGCCGCGGGGGTACCGTTTTCCTCGAAGCCACTCGCGACAAGACCAGCCTTTTAGATTTTAAGTACCAACCCAAGTACGAAGCCAAACGAGGCG
>JAIEOG010000174.1 GCA_019750655.1 bacterium | reverse complement strand
TCCCGCGATAAATCCGCTGCGCTAGTCACTTCGACCAAGTCATTGCCCTGCAAAGGGGTAGAGCCCGGGAGGTACTGGAAAACATGCCACTGGCGACCCCGTCAGTGTAAAACTCATAACTGGTCGAGTTGATATACTTAAAACCAACGGTGGCACCGGAAACAGAAGCCACACAAGCATTCCCATCCGGCCTACAAGCGACATTGGAGGGGTGAAACCCCAAGGGAGTAATACTCATGTGAACCTTGCCGTCTCTGGCTGGCTGGTTTTATAAATGTTGAAGCACCATTTTGGATTCTTCTGGTGCGTATTCGCCATCGCCAAGTAAAGGCTGAACGGCGTCCTCTATCACAACATCGAGACTAGTCCAAAATTTGGAGGGGAAATTATCTTTAAGAGCGGTCGATACGCCGTAGGGCTTTGCAAGGCAGCCACTGCAAACAATCAGCATGGAAAGACCAAGGTTCTTCACGCGCTCATTTAAAACGAACATTCTCACCTCTAAGTGAATAACCCAGGAAATTTCGAGAATCGATTTTATTTAGCAAACGTCCACAGACTCTAATCCACGGTTTCTTTACACAGCCCAATCTTGACCATTCCAGCATAGTGGCTTGGCAAGGCGCGATTCCAAGCTGACGGGTTTTCTCTCTGCGTTGCTAAAAAAGATGCAACCTCTTCGTCAATTTGAAATGTTCTGTAAAATGGACTGTTGTGCGAAGGCAAAAAAAGCATCGTTAAATCTTTGGGCAAAGGGTGTTTTACGCCAACGTCTCCGTTCCATTTGGCTCTGTCGTACGTGGGAACATCCGAGCCCAGAGAAACAATGACAAACTTGCCGTAATTCAAAAGTGAATTCTCAGGTAGTGCCGAGTCACTTTCGACAGGCACATGCCGAGTAGCATAAGCCTTCGCATGATCATACTTAATCAGATCTATCACGTAGGGCGGACTATCGATCAAAAGATCCCGACATACCGGATAATTAATGAGAAAATTCAAAAATTCTACGCCTACCCACAAGGGGTCTGAAGACAGCCGGCTAGGCTCAAAATGCTCGAGATACAAAATGTTCAGTAGCTCTTGTGGCAGATGCTCTAGAGAAAGCCGCATCACCGACTGCGCTTCTCGTTGCCGCAAGAACTGCATCTTGTTGCCGAACTTTCGGACTAACGGGTCCCGGGACAAGAGGGAGAGGCTGTATCGCTCCTGATCCGTCAGACTTCCCGGCTCTAAACCGGCCAAAACACTGTCAAAAGAAAGCTCGGGAAATCGAACCAACGTGGCCAGCGATTTTTGAAAAGCGTCGATGCTCATAAATTTGCTTCCACAGGGCTTCCGGGTCGCGTCTGAATGTTTCTTGCCCCGGAAATCACGGCTGCTTGGTCCAACTCTCCAATAAGCTCGGCATAATCTGGCAAATTTCCGGTACGCTCGATAATCGTCATCACGCCGGTTGAACGAGCCATCACTTTGCTATACAGGCCCCAAACCTCGTCGCTAATTCGATTATCGTGGCTATCCATCAAGAACCCGTCTGTGTCTGTAAACCCGCCAGCCAGGTGAATTGCGCGAACAGCTGAAAGGTCTACGGAGTCGAGCCAAGTCTCTGGGTTGAATTTAAAGTTCAGGGAATTCGTGAAGACGTTTGTGACATCCAAAAGCAACCCGCACCCGGTTCGGCGAATTACGGAATTGATAAAATCGACTTCTTTAAAATCAGCCCTCGGAATTACAAAACGGTTGGCCACATTCTCAATGAGAAATGGGGTACTCAAATAACCTTGGATTTCGCTAATTCGATCACACACTAAATCTAGCTGCGACTTGGTCCACGCCAGCGGGGTCAGTGCATCAAATTGAATCCCGCCAATTTCCGTCATGGATAAATGTTCACTGTAACTATGAACATTGAGTCCCTGAATAAGCTTTAAGACCTCGCGCAGATGTGCCGTCTTCAATGTATCGGCGCTACCAATGGAAAGAGAAACGCCATGAACTGAAACGGGAATCTGAGTTTCTCTAAGTAGGTCCAGAAAATTTGAGAATCTTCCCTCAAGAAAATTCTCCGGAATAATCTCTACTGCGGAAAACGTATGAAGATTTTTACTCAGAAACTCATCGAGTTCAGGAGTCCACTCGAGACCAAATGTATTTAAAGAGTGCGTCATGATAAGCCGAAAGAAATGGGGCAAGTTTGCACTTGCCCCGTTCCTATTTAGCCACGGTGGCAGCCATGACAGTGATGGCAGCGGTGGCAATGGTGACAGTGCGCGCTCGATGCCACTGGTGAAGCCTTCGTCTCAGGCGCGATGATTTCTTCAAACATACAACCTCCAAGATGTAGCTCTAATAAAAAAGGAGTGCTTCGCCCGCTACGAAACGTGCCCTCCAACCCAAGTGGATATTGTGTTTACAAACACCTGCTCTGGCAAGCTCGGTCCTCGTCGATGAACACCTATTTGCAAGCGATTTAAAATGCACCGCGAAATATTTTACAACGCGCACAGCGTTATGCACTGGAATAAACAAGTCGCGTCAAAGTCTTGGGTGTCGCGATGTAAAATCGCGTTGAGCTTCTTGCTGAATGCTCGAGTGTAGATCGAAAGATTAATTTTGCATTAAGGACACCGTAACCAATGGCTGTGATTTTTCTAATATGGTACGCCAAACTAGCAACCGGATTATTCGGTTTCCAGAGGGCATCATGCGCGGGGGTCTCTCGATGTTCTGGAGCTATGCATTAATTTCCGCGGGAGCTTTCGCTGCCGAGGGTTTTTACAAATGGGAAGGGAAGTATGAAATCACGTACCGCATTGTCATTTCTGGCTGCCATCGGGTTGGTGGCTAGCGTCGGAACAGTAGCGATCGCTTCGGATGATTCCGTTGAACTAACGGAACTTTCGCTGGTGAGCGAAAACGTAGCCACTTGCGAAGTCTGCGCGCAAGAAGAGCAGTCTGACGAAGCTGCCGCCTCAGAAGCGAATTTTCATCACCATCATCATCACCACCACCATCATCATACAAAGGATGTAAATGGTGGGGATGAATTGCCTTCGCCACAGTTTCAAAACTAACCGTGCAAGTCCCATCGCGGGCT
>JAIEOG010000038.1 GCA_019750655.1 bacterium | reverse complement strand
AGCGTTCGTCCCGCTTTCTTAGGTACTCCGCAATGAGTTTAGACTTCGTAGGAAAGTGTTTGTAGAACGTCATTTTGGCGACGCTACTTTCGGCAATAATTTGCTCATTGCCGGTGTGGTGCACCCCCTGCTGATTAAAAAGACGCATTGCAGCAGAGATGATCTTCTCTCTGCTCGAAACGGGTTTCTCATTATTTTCCGCCATATAAGCTCCTGATATCTATTATACTTTATTGTAGACAGACTAGGTAGTCTATTTTGGTATTGCTGGTATACATGCCAGTATGTATAGTAAGTATATCAGTCAAACCGGGCCCCGCGAGAGGGCCCTAATCTAAGAGGCTAATTTATGTCGAAACTTCAAAACGTAACCCCCGAACAGGCTCAGGGAGAACTAGCTAACGTTTACGCTGACATCAAAAAACAAATGGGTGGGGTCATCCAACTCTTTCAAGCGCTTGGCAACAGTACGGCCGCACTGAATGGGTACTTGAGCATCGGAGGACTACTCAAAGGGGGGCACCTATCCGCCGTTGAACTCGAAACGATCTCTTTAGTAACGGCCCAAGCCAATTCCTGTGAATACTGCCTTTCGGCTCACACGGTACTTGGGAAAAAAGTGGGAATGAAACCTGAGGAGATCCTGGATGCGCGAAAGGGAACCACGAGCGATCCTAAAGCCAAGGCCCTGATTTCATTCGTACGCGAAGTAATCTCCGAGAAAGGAAGAACGTCCGACAAGAGCTTTTCCGAACTCCAGGCGGCGGGATACACCGATGCACAAGTTCCGGAGATATTCTTAGCGATCGTTCAGAATATCTACACAAACTATTTCAATAATTTCAACGGTACCAAATTAGATTTCCCTAAAGTGGATTCCATTTAATTAACTAAATCATAGAGGAGAATTGAAATGTTAAACAAACTAGTGATTCTAGCGATGGTGGCGTTTGGTTTTTCGGTGATGGCGCAAGATGAATCGGCGGTCCAAGCGTTGGAGGGCTACGATCCGGTGGCCTACTTTACCAAGGGTGAGGCTGTGAGGGGAGATGGATTCATCTTATCCAAACACGAAGGACTTACTTACTTATTCTCCTCGAAAGAGAACAAGGAGCTATTCGACAAGAATGCCTCAAAATATGTTCCCCAATTTGGCGGTTGGTGCGCGTTTGGAGCCTCGGTCGGTAAGAAATTCCATGCGGACCCGAATGCGTTCGTGATTCACAACGACAAACTCTACGTGAATGTAAACGCCGATATCCTCAAGAAGTTCAAAGAGGATCTCGATGGAAACATTAAGAAAGCACTCAACAATTGGATGAAAATTAAGAATAAACCCGCAGATTCCCTTTAGGCTCAAATATACCGCCGGGCGCTTTCGTGAAGAGAGCGCCCGCGCGGTTTTATTTCGGAAGAAGTCCCAAACTTCCGGCTTCTCTGTCGGGCAGAAAGACAGGCTAGCCTGCGCGGTCAGCGGAAGCAGGAGGATCCGGATTTCCGCGTGATTTTTACCCTTCGCAGTTCCAAGTTGGACGACAATGCGTTCATCAAATTTTACCGTCCCATCTGGCGTGAATCCTTTTCACCCGTACCCTGCTCCAACAAAGTCCGCGCCGCGAGACGAGACCTAAACCGTTTAGTTGGCCGGCTATTTCACACCACCCAAGTCTCCCCTCATTTCGGATTTTATGCACAAATTCGGTGGTTGTAGCTACGCATCAGAAAGAGGCAATCTATGTGATGGAACTTGTCGAGTTGGCTTGCCAGAAAAGATAAGAGTGATCGAGAATGAAAATATGGAAGCGCTCATCTGGGCCTCGTACTCAATCAACGTTATCGTTCTTTTGCCCATCTGCGCTTTTCTGCTGATGGGAAGCCGGAGGCTTGTCGAAGTGTTCGGTGGGGACACAACGGCTCGGCAGATTCTTCTTTGCATGTACCTGACGCTTCTGACCCTGAGCCTTTATTTATTGCTTACGCGTAACGCCAATCTGACGGTCGCCTGGACGGTCTTTTCCTTCCAAATCGTCTACAAGATTTTGAGTCTACTTCTCATCAAGAACAAACGCGCGCCGGTGTATTGGTTCAACCTTGTAATTGCGTTGTTTCATTCTATGACTCTCGCTTTCAATCCGCTCCCTCATTGAGAAGCTTTCACGAGACCGCGAGTCGAAGGCTATCTCCCAGCCCTCGGATGACCGACTCCGCGACGGCGGTTTTCTCGTTCGGCGTGAGACCCTCGGGTCGGGACATGGCTTCTTCCACGAGCAATGTCGCGAGTCCGTGCACGAGCGCCCAGCTCAGGGAAGTAAGGATCTCGAGACTCATGTGCCGAGCACGCCCCTCTTCCTGAACGCGCCTGCAGAACCCGACCAAGGTATCGTAAGTCGCTTCGGATTCCTTCAGCGGCGATTTTTCGTCGTGAATTTTCACGAGCGCGTTCTGGAACATCACGCGGAAGTGACCGGGGTGAGCAAGAGCGAAGCGAATGTAGGCCCCGCCAGATTGTTCGAGCGCGCGCACCGAATCCTTCTCCTTCGTGCCGGCCTCCGCCATCTCCCGCGCTAACGCGCTGAACCCTTCCCGCGCGATCTCGCGTAAAATCCCCTCGGCGCTGCCAAAATGGTGGTAGGGCGCCTGGTGGCTCACTCCCGCGCGGCGCGCTACCTCCCGGAAACTCATCGCCCGAACCCCCTGCTCGGCGATGAGGTCGACCGCGGCCTTAAGAATCTTTCGTGCGAGCTCGGATTGCATAAACCATTGACCTCTTTGAATTATCCTCTACACTTGACACTGTCACATTTCTGTTAGACAATGTCAAGTGAACCTTAACGGAGAGCCCTTCATGAAAACACTCGTCGAACGGTATGGCCGATGGGCCTTAGTTACTGGCGCATCGGACGGAATCGGAATGGCCTGCGCCAGAGAGCTCGCCAAAGCGGGTTTCAGTCTAGCCCTCGTAGCTCGGCGCGAAGACCGACTACAAATGTTGGCGAAGGATCTTCGGGAGAAGCATTCAGTCGAAGTGAAAGTTTTCGCATCCGACTTGACCAAAATCGAATTCGTCGAAGAAGTCGTAACGA
>JAIEOG010000182.1 GCA_019750655.1 bacterium | reverse complement strand
TCTGAGCACCGCCGCGATGCCGGGCATATCGGCGATCACGCGCGGCCACGCCCATGGCCTCAGACCTGGATCCAGGTCGTCTTCGTGGCCATTGCCCACCGGGAGCGGGGTCACAGGAGCCGATGCCGTCTTAGGAAGTGGCAAGGGCGGGATGTTCGATGCGGTTGCGGGAGCCGGTGTGTGGACCGGAGCCGCTTCGGCACTGTGGGAAGCCGTCTCAGGCTGGCTGCCCGTCGTAAAGTAACCCGTGTGGGTTTCGAACGAGAGCGCCGCCTGAATCTGAGTTCTTTTCGGGTAGCAAACAATCGCGTCGGCAGCCGGGGTGCCTTCTTGCGGGTTGATACCGTCCGTGTTGATACGGAAGTTCTGTACTTCTTCAGCCTGCGCGGTTTGCGGTTTGAAAATCACCGTCAAGCCCACCTTTGCCGTAGCTGGGAAGCACATCAAGTCGGCCAGCCCTGGATACTTGGCCGAACGACCAATCGAAAGCGTTTCGCGAGCCACAGGCTCAGCATGTGCTTTGGTGTTTGCAGCAACGTGCGTTCCTGCGCCACGGGCATCAATCACCAAGCGGGAAGGGTTGGTCAACCATTGCGCTTCCACTTGGCTGTGCCCCTTTTGGCCAACGCGCAACGAGAAGCCAGTGCTCGGCGCATCCATTCCTACCGTGATAGGGCCTAGGAAGTGGCTGCGTTTTGCGTAAGAATCGTTGATGAGAGATTCCGGAATCGCACCCATCAGATAAGCATTGTCGAGTGTGATATTCGTTTCGCCATCGGCGTTCTGTACCGTGATCTTCGGTTGCGCCGCGCCTTCATCTTTGCGATCGAATTCCAGCACCAAGCGGTCAAAGTTTCCTTTGCCGTGGTGTCCGAACCGGTACTGGCGAATTTCCAGTTTCGGAGTGTTTGGATCTTCCCAACCCGCGTTTTGCGAAAACGCTTGAGAACTCACCAAAGCCATTGCCAGAGACAACCCAAGTTTCATATGTGATCGCATAGGAATTTTCATCTCCACAGTCTTCATCGACCAACCGTGATAAAATCTTAATAGTTTTCAACGGAGGCTGTGCATGCATAGAAACCCGGTGATTTTAATACTTTACGTAGTGCTTTCTGCCTGTGCTTCCGTCTCTGACCCTCTGTCGCCGAGCCCAGTACTCGAACCGGAAGCCACTCCGATCGTGGAAAAACCCTCCGTGGCTCCGGTGTCTCCCGCGGTCCAACAGCTCACCGCGAAGTTGGTGGAGTTGGGTTATGAGGGGACGGCACTCGAATTGGAATCTCCGGACACGATCGACCTTTGGTGGAAAGTTTTCTCGCAGCCGACCGCCGCGAACCGTGCGATCCGTACGGTCTACACCGGCGCGAAGATGGATTACGATCCCACACCCGAATCGCTCACTATCGGCGGAACACGGGATCCAAAAGCCGTTTTGGCATTCATCAAAAAAAAGGTGCCGGTAAGGAAGAATCCACCCCAGAATCCTCAGCCGATGCCGATAAGTCCTGAGTGAAGCTCTGGCCTTATTTCGCCTTCCTCAAAGACCTGATTGATATCCTCCCTAGCCGTACGGAAAAGTCCTGGACCGAAGTCGAAAACTTATTGCCCAACCGCCCGACTGTGCTCTTGGTCTCTGGCTTTGGCGCCACTCAACGAAATCTGTCCGTCATGCGCCGGCGTTTGAAACGCGATGGTTTCAATGTGCTCGTGATCGCGCTGGACTGGGGGAGTCTTTCGGACGGAGTGCGTGGCTATTACCGCATGGCCGAGCAGCTCGCGGCTTCCGTGATTGCTTTGAAGAAACGTCCGGACTTGCGCAATGTGCCTGTCTTCGTGGTCGCACACTCGGCGGGCGGTCTCGTGGCTCGCTACTATATTCAAGTGCTAGGCGGGTTTCATTACACTGAAGGCCTCATCACCTTGGCGACTCCGCACCGGGGCAGCTGGGTGGCGCTCCTAGGCTTCGTGACACACTTGGCACTCAAAGCAATGTGCCTGATCCAGATGTTGCCGGTCTCGCGCTTTGTGCGCCGGATTAACCGCAGCCGGTTCCCCACGGGCTTTCCGTTTCTCTCGATTAGTTCGCCGCAGGATTACTTGTGTCGGCCGGCGATGGCCAAGCTTCCGAAGTCTTTTTCCAAGATGGAAACCGTCCAAAGTGTGAAGGTCCCCGATCTTTCCCATAGCGCGTTTCTGCATAGCAAACGCGTTTACGCTCTAGTTCTAGCGACCCTTCGCCAAGAAGTAGGTGCGGAATTTGGCACCTCTCCAGCCCCTCAGCCGGATCCTTCACCGCTAGCAGCGGCGTCGGTCGGCGAAGCCTCTTAATTTTCGGTAGCGGTTTTGCGGTTCGCAGGCGTGCAATCCGCTTCTAGGCGGACATGCACGGTTACGTCTGGGTAAGGAAGAATATGGCCGAGAGTCAGTGACTTTCCTGCGGCCACAGGCACGGAATCGTCGAGCAGAATCTGCGTGTAACCCGTGCGAGCATACGTGGTGCAGTGTAGCGGCTGCGCGGTTTTGTTTTGCAGTTCGTAAACAAACGAGAGCTTTCCGGGGGAACTATCTAATGTATAGGCGCAACCAATACGCGTGCTCGCCGTTACGGTAGGCGCATCGCAAAGCAGATCGGGCAGCCCCGCTTTGTACACTCCATCCCACACGCAAAGCCCCGCGACGACGCCCAGCACATTACGGAACGCCGCCTGCGCACGTAAGCGCCGCTTGGCGGTGACGCGGCCCTTGGAGAAGTAGCGTTCCAGTCCCCAAGCAACAGACAAGTTCCCAGCGAAGATTACGGCCCAGAAGGCGAGGGAATAAACAGGGCCTGTCCAAGCGCTGCTGCCCTGCAGGCAGGCGGAATGGATGCAGTTCACATTCTCTGAAGCGGGAAACACGAAATAGGAAACACCGAAGATCAGCGGGTTAAGCACCGCGACCCACGCCACAGCCCTCGTGCGTTTCCGCGGGAGGTGCAGGAGTGCCAAAAGGCACACGGGAATCGTTAAGTAGTGGTAGTGCGTAAGCCAGAACTCATCCCAGGGAATGCCGGGACGGTACATATATTCCACA
>JAIEOG010000131.1 GCA_019750655.1 bacterium | reverse complement strand
TGATGCCGCACCCGCGCCTCCAACCACACCGCCCACTCCCCAGCCCTATGAAATCGTGATTGGCGATTTTGAATTGCGGAAGAGGTTTTCTCTTCGCTCGAATGTTTTGGTTTTGCCGAATGGCGCGGTGCTGCCGGTGAGTTATCGGCCGGACGACTTTTATACTTCGCATTATCTTTCACCACACCACCAATACTGCCTGACTCCGGACCACCAGATAATGGGGCATTGTGTTCCAGTCATGAAACGCACCGCACGTTTCTTTATGAGCCCCGGCTACCACACTCCGGGGACTCGGACGGATTGGTTGGAATTCACCAAACGCCTTATCGCTTCTTTGGGAGAGCTCTCCGAAGAAACCGCGACGTCTTTGGATAAACAACTCCAGCTGGTAATCGAACGTGTGATTGCAGACGCTAAGCCATCCGTCTTCCACTTCAACAACCGATTGAACGAAAACGCTTGGTTACATCTCAAGCTGAGAACCATGGACGGCTATACCCTCACCTTATCTACTCTTTGGAGTTTAGAAGGAACCGTGGATTCCGGAAGTGGGGCGGTCACCGTATCTAAAGCGAAACTACACGGGGGCAAATACCTGGCCAATTCGGGTTTTCCGGTCGATGTTCTCGTAGAAAGTGATCAGACGAAAGTCGATCAAGAAGAATTGCGCGAAGGCTCTCGCGATAAAGGGTATCGATCAGTGCAAGAGATTGTGGACGCACTATACGTCGCCGCTCACGACCTTCTTTACGACTACAAATTCCAAAAAAATCAGGAATAAGACTGAGACAGGCTATCAGCGAACCATCTCGTTGAAGATCTTCTCGATTGCTTGGTCGAGTTCACAGCCGCGCCCGATGTGCACCGGCGACGTTTGCACGCTAGTGCTGCGAGGGGCGACCAGCCAGTTAAACCGCTCGCTCAGAGCGAGTTTACCGAGATCCCCTGCTTCCGTGCCGCCTTTGCAAACAATCGGAATCGACGCCACGGCCTTTTGAATCGCTTCGACATCGGCTTTGGGATCTAGGGCCAGGATTTTCTTGGTATCCACGGAAACCAGCGCCTTCAAAAAGCGTTGAGGCGCGCACCAGATAATAACGCCGACATTCACAAACTCCCCGCGTTCGACGCGCGGTACAGCGCGTATCACGGCATAGTCATACGTGTGCTGTTCTTGCACGGAGTGCCTCCTGAGTGAAATTCTTGGATGCAGCAAGACGCTGGGTGAAGAACTTTAGGTAAGCAGCGCGGTGTTCTTCGACGCTGCTGAAAGTAGATTCGCCTTCCAACCACTCGTCGGGAATGAGTTTCACGATCCGGGTTAGCTCGGCTTCGGTGATTTTAGATTTCATTTCGGAGTCTACCTTCTCGAGGTCTCCGCTGGATTTCAAAAGCACGTGGTCTTTGATCAGAGGAAACGCCGAGGCCGTTTTCTCCGAAGCACTAGGCCAGTTGAAGTGAAACACCAGCGCCGCCCCGTGATCGATGAGCCAAAGCTTCTTGTGCCAGAGCAACATATTGGTGTTCCGCACGGTGCGGTCGACGTTCATGATGAAGCTATCAAACCAGACGATCTTAGAGGCCAGAGCCGAGTCGGCCGTTTGCGCGATGGGGTCGAAAGTGACCGAGCCGGGCAAGTAGTCCATGGCGATGTTCAGACCCGCACTGGCTCGGATAAGGCTCTGGACTTCGCGATCGGGTTCTGAGCGCGCCAGGTCGGCTTCGAGTTCAGCGAATACGAGTTCCGGAATCGGCAACCCTGCAGCGCGTCCGATTTCCCCTGCTAGGAGTTCGGAAATCAGAACTTTCTTACCCTGCCCTGCCCCACGGAACTTCAAAACATAAAGCCCAAGGTCATTGGCTTCCACGATGGCGGGAAGCGAGCCCCCTTCGCGGAGCGGGGTGATATAGCGATCGACGTGAACGCTGCGTACACTCATTCGGCTATTCTTTCATTACTGCGGACGCTGTGGCAAGATTCGGCTGATTGAAATACCAGCTTAGAGACTACCAAAAAACGGCGGTCGACAACGTCGTTAAATTCTTCAGACAGAGCAAGGATCCGTGCACCGTCGTCCTCCCCACTGGCTCTGGTAAAAGCCTTGTAATCGCGGAGCTAGCGCGCATTGCCAAAGGCCGAGTTCTGGTTCTTGCCCATGTGAAGGAGCTGGTCAGCCAGAATCACGAGAAGTACGTGAGCTATGGCTATGAGGCTGGCATCTTCTCCGCGAGCTTGGGCAAAAAAGACTGGAACGAGAAGGCGATCTTCGGAAGCGTCCAGTCCATCGCACGCGCTCCCAATGAGTTTTTCGATGATTTCTCGTTACTCGTAATCGACGAGTGCCACCGCGTGGCAGATGACAGCGACACACAGTACCAAGAAGTGGTCCGCAAGCTAGTCGCGCGAAACCCCCAGCTGCGGATTCTGGGGCTTACCGCCACACCTTACCGCCTCGGCTTAGGTTGGATTTACGAGCGCGCGCAAAACGGCGAGATCAAATCGGACCAGCCGCGGTTTTTTAAACAATGTGTTTTTGAGCTGCCGCTTACTTATATGATCAAGAACCGGTTCCTAACCGTACCGGTAAAAGTCGACATTCCAGTCACCTGCTACGACTTCTCCGAGCTCTCCGAAAAAGGCCGAATGTATACCTCTGGCGAAGTAGAGGAGATCCTCAAAAACCAAAGAGCCCTCACACCGCTCATCATCAACAATATTATCGACATCACAGAGCGCTACCACCGCAAGGGCGTGATGATCTTCAGCGCATCCGTGCGGCACGCGGAAGAGATCCTGGCTTGTTTGCCCGACGGCCAAGCACGGCTGGTAGTGGGCGATACAGACATGGCATCGCGTGACCGCATTATCGCGGATTTCAAAGCCCTCAAATTCAAATACCTCGTGAATGTCTCCGTGCTGACGACAGGATTCGATGCGCCCCACGTTGATGTGATTGCGATCCTTCGCCCGACAGAATCCAATAGTCTCTACCAGCAGATCGTGGGCCGTGGACTGCGCCTCTC
>JAIEOG010000357.1 GCA_019750655.1 bacterium | reverse complement strand
GCGCCAGGGGAGCCCTGGATAGCGGTGGATGCGCGGGTCGGCGACGGCCGTGAGCCATTCCTGGAACCACTTCGCTTCGGTGCGGGCTTCGACCGCGAGATTGGGCCGGTACTTTTCGGGCACACGATCGATCACGAGCTCCAACATATTACGTAGGAGCAATTGATCCCAATCGCGCAGGAAACCAAAGAAGGCGAGCAGCGTTTCGCGGTCTAGCTCCGCGGTCCCTCGCCTCAAGGTCAACAAGGGCGAGATGCCAGAAGCGCGCAAAGCCATCAATGTCTCGCGCAGAGAATCAACCTGCTCTGGCGAAGCTGCCAACCGCACAAGGGCGGCCTTGTCTTTTTCAAACTTCGCAACCGCCGCTAGCGCGTTGGAAGCTTGATCGAGATCAATATCTACATTCTCAGTAGACATACACTCCCCGGCCCGATTTCCGCCCCATCCACCCTGCTTCGACATATTTGCGCAGCAAGGGTGCCGGGCGGTATTTGCTATCGCCCAGATCTTTGTGAAGCACTTCCATCACGGACAGGCAGATATCCAAACCCACGAAGTCTGCCAGCTCCAGAGGCCCCATGGGAAATCCACACCCAAGCTTCATGGCGGTATCGAGATCTTTAGGCGTCGCGAGGCTTTCTTGCAGCGCTACGAAGGCTTCATTGATCATCGGCATCAGCACGCGGTTCACTGCAAAGCCTGCGGAGTCTTTAGCTTCGATGAAAACCTTGCCCATTTGCTCGGCAACGGCACGGACAGCTTTGAAGGTTTCGTCCGAAGTCGCCATCCCGCGAATGCCTTCGACCAAAGTCATTAGCGGCACGGGGTTCATAAAATGCATCCCCACGATCTTGTCAGCGCGCTTGGTTTGAGCGGCGACTTGGGTCACGGAGATAGAAGACGTATTGGTGCAGAGCAGCGCGTTCGGCGCTAGCAGGGCATCAAGGTCTTTAAAGAGCTTGAACTTAATTTCGCGGTTTTCGCTGGCGGCTTCCACGACGAACTCGCACTTGGCGAGGTCTTTGAGCTGGGTCGTGAACCGAAGGCGTTCAAAGACAGTAGCTGCTTTGTCTTTGAGCTTCCCCTTCTCCTCCAGCTTAGCGAGGCTTTTCTGGATCGTTTGCTTAGCGCGCTCTAACTGCGCGTCGCTGATATCAAACAGGGTGGTGTGAAACCCCGTCTGGGCCGCCACTTGAGCGATCCCATTACCCATCGTTCCCGCGCCGACCACCCCAAAATTTTCAATTTTCATGCGTCCACGGTAGCACACCGTAGGCACAAAAAAAATGGGCCGCCCGTTTCGGGGCGGCCCATCTGATTTCTATGAACTCGTCTTAGATGCGAGGTGCCGTGCCGATATGAGGCGCGCTACCAGCAATCGCGTTCGGCTGAGGACGGAGGCCGCCGACTTGCGAGTTGCTGCCCTGCAAGGCCATTTCCGAAGCGAGCTTGGTGTTGCTCTTCACCATTTTCTCAGCTTTCTGAGCCATCACCGCGAGGTTGTTGCAAGCGACGCGGCTACGGTTGTTCTGGCCAATCGCGCTAGCGACCGTGCTGGCCGAGTTCATCAAAGTGTTGCGCTCTGCGATGAACATCTGGAGAACCAGCTGGCCATCGGTTTGCTGACGCATCGTTTGGATGCGCGCTTGAGCCGTAGAACCCAAGGCGGCGTCAATCGCTGCCGTGTTCTTTTGGCACTGATTACCGCGCGCTTCTTGCTCAAGGCGTTGGCCCAGGCCCGTTGCGTAGTAATCTTTGAAACCTTGGTGCAGCGCAGTCACCGACTTAACCACACGAGCGATCAACGAAGAAGGATCGCCTGGCTGGTCGCGGCCGACTTGCTTAGCCAAAGCTTTGCACTTTTCGTATTTCTCGTTATCGGCAGCAATCGCGTCGTTGTAGAACTTCTGGCGGCTCTGCTCGAGGTTATCGAGAGCCGGGCCAGTCGTCGCCAAGAGCTTTGCTTGCGCTTTAGCTTTTTTGTTGGTCGCTTCGCGAGAAGCTTGGACCATCTGGATGAGAGCTTGGTTCAGCTTCTCGTCCGAGCTTTCTTGTTCTTTCAACAAGTCTTGTTTCTTCTTTTCCAACCGGCCCAAGCGGCGGGCATCTTCCAACGCTTTGCTCTGTTTCGACTGAGAAGCCGAAGACAAGGCGGACTGGAATTCGTCTTCTTCTTTTTCTTCCTGTTGTTTGCGGCGTTGCTCTTTAGCGTGTGCATCGGCTTCTTGAGCAAGCTTCAGGAAAGCTGCCATAGCTTCATCGCCAGCCTTATCGCCTTCTTTAGCAAACAAGGTTGCCATGTTCTGAGCCGCGAACGTGAACGGTTGACTCAGGATATTGTCGGAATCTTTTTTCAAGGCCGAGAGATCGACTTTGCAAGCTTCTTGATCGCCGCTGTTATCAACCTGTTGTTGCGAAATCGATTGCACCGGGGTGCTCATCGCAGTCTGCGCTGTCGCAGCGAGAGCTTTTTGCTGGTCTTCTTCGTTCTTTAGGCGCTCAGGAACGATTGCATTGAGCGTATCAATCTTTTGTTGGTTAGCATCGATGGCCGCGCGAGCCGCACCCACTTCACCGCGGGTTTTGCGCTCTTGCTCACTTTTCGTGAACTTGCCGTCGTAATACTTTTTCATCGCGGCGAGCGTTTCTTCAGAAGAAGCGCCGGGCTTGAAATCAGCCGTGCCAGCCACGAGTTCCGCAGCAGCCTGTGAGGCCGCTTCGTCTTCGGCAAACGATACTTGGGGCACCAAGGCGATCAAGGCCAGGATTGCCGCGACTTTCAACGGATTCAGCTTCTTCATCTTCTACTCCGCAAAAACTGCTCTACTAACGTGTATTCCGCGAGAGTTCCGTTCGCAAACGGCACTCCCTAGACGACCCACCACAACGTGGGTCGACCTCAAAGTCGGTAAATTGCAATCACCAAGCCAACGCCTTCACAATTCGGTGAGCAGCTACAGAGCGCTCGTTTCCAGGCTTGGGCCCAAAAGCGCCTGCTGCCCCCTCGGATTA
>JAIEOG010000258.1 GCA_019750655.1 bacterium | reverse complement strand
CATGTGCCCCGGAATCGTTTTTGTGAAAGCGCGGCACGATGTGTATGTCCGCTACCACCACCGCATTCTCGAAGCGTTGGAAACTTGCACACCGATTTCTCGCGTGCTTTCCATCGACGAGGTCTTAGTTGAACTAACGGGGAGCCAGAAAGACCCGGCCAAGGCAGTTGAACTTGCGAAGAAGATGAAACAAACCGTTTCGTCTGAGGTGGGGGAATACCTAAAGTCGTCCGTCGGCATCGCAACGAACCCGCTTCTCGCCAAAGTCGCCTCCGATATGCAAAAGCCCGATGGTCTCGTAACGCTTTTGAAATGCGAGCTTCCGGAGCGGCTTTTTGGTTTGAAACTAAGAGACCTTCCGGGCGTCGGAGCCAAGACGGAAAAGCGCCTCGAGCACCAGGGAATCAAGTCGGTCGCGCAGCTTTGCCAGTTCTCGCAACAAGAGATGCGCAAGATTTGGAACGGCATCTGGGGCGACCGCATGTACCTCTGGTTGCGCGGGGAGCAGCTCGTTTTGCCCGAGAGCGGGCCTAAGAGTCTAGGGCACCAACACGTTCTAGAGCCGGCGGCTCGCAATCCGGAGTCGGCAACGCGCGTTTTGACAGAGCTTCTAGTGAAGGCGGCGTTGCGCTTAAGACGCGACGGGTTCTATGCGCGCAAACTAGCCGTGGAAGTAACGATGCTCGATCCGCACCCGGCGTTTCATAAGGAAGTTACGATCGAGGAGACCCAGGCCACTTTGCCTCTCTTGAGAACATTGAAGAGCATCCTGCATACGTTTCCGTCGGGCAAACCGCTTCGGGTGGGCGTGATGCTTTCTGGTTTTGTAGCGGCCGATCGCCACCAGCTATCCCTGCTTACAGACGAACGGGAAGATTCCTTGGCGCGCGCTGTGGATCAGATTAATGAGAAATTCGGTAAGAATGCCGTTTCGTATTCCGGGATGGGGCTGACTGAAAAAAGCGTAGAAACGAAAATCGCCTTCCAACGCATTCCTGATATTTCGGAGCTCGAATGATTTTCTGTTGATCTACAGCGGCAACGGGTTGACGAAGGGTTTCGGCGGCACGTAAGCCTTCAGTATGAAAATCACACCCGTTTTGACCCTGTTATTGCTTGGCACTTTCGCTCTAGATTCCGAGGCAGGTTGGCGCCAGCGCCGCCAACGGCAGCAGCAGGAGTGCGAGGAAACCTGCTCGGTCCCTCAGGCCACTGATACCCGCCCCTATGTCAGTATTTACCCCTACGGGTACCGGTACCCGGGGATGTCGTATGAAGGGGAGCGCAAATACCAGGATGGTTGGCTCATGCAGTTTTATTACTACGAACCCAACTACGGGAAGTGGCGGGGTATCTGCCCGGAAAATGAGAACCCGAACGATTACCAAAACGGCTACCCCAAGCACGGCTTGCAGCGGTATTACAAAGGCTATCTCTTTTCTTACGATGCGTACGCCGGTCAGTGGCGTGCGGTAAAATAGGCCCCTCTTCAAAAACCCCATGGTAGCGCTTGCTTCCATGGGGTTTTTTCATAGATTTGTAACGGGTTTCCGTCGTATTCCACGGCCGATGAATCACACTTTGGGAATTCTCGGCGGTCTTGGTCCCCGCGCGACAGCGCATTTTCTGAGTTCCATCTATTCCAGTCGGAACCTCGTTTGCGAGCAGGAGCAGCCTCGCATCTTAGTCGACTCCGATCCGACCTTTCCGGATCGAACCTCTAGCCTTCTCAAGGGCTCGTCGGGAGCCTTGGTCGATAAAACAGAACAAGCATTGCAGGGGCTTGTGCGCGGGGGCGCATCGAAACTCCTGATCTGCTGCTACACGCTTCACCAAGTGGTCCCGCTGCTGTCGCCCGATACTCGAGAAAAGGTATTTTCCTTGGTCGATCTGGCGCTTTCGGGGATTGCGGAAAAGCGGGAGCGGACTTTGCTTCTCTGCACTCTGGGCGCTCGCACGCTGGGTGTTTTTGAATCGAGTCCCTATTGGCCATCCGCGCGCCCATGGATTTGTTTCCCCAGCGATGGAGACCAAGAGCTTGTGCATGGGTTGATCTACCAGCTGAAGGCAGGGGTGCAGCCACGCTCTGTTCTAGATAAGCTCTCTGCGCTATCTGAAAACTACCCGGTGGATTCGCTGACCTTAGGCTGCACAGACTTGCACACACTTTCCGCTGAATCCGAGGGAGGTTTCTTGTTCGATCCTCTCCTGAGTCTAGTGGATCGCATACACCGTGGAGATTGGGTGCTGCCCACTGCCGTTGCATGCCGAGTTCCCGAGGTGGCGCGTGCCTGAATTCGTGTTTGGGACCGCCGAGACAGAGCAGGACTATTGGGAGGTTTTGGCGCTTCGGCATTTGGCCTACAAGGCCGCTGGAAAAGTATCCGAGAACTCCGATCCTTCCGATCTTGGTGACGAGTTCGATGCTAGGTCTATCGTCGTAACGGTTCGTGAGAATGGGAAACTCGTAGCTTCGGCCCGAATTGCTGTTCTGCGCGACGGCGATACGACGGATCATGGCCGTTATGCTGTTTTCCCCGCGGATTTTCCCCCACTGTCTCAGCTGATGGAGTCTTCTCGCGTGTGCACAGATCCAGCGCACCGAGGGAATGGTTTATTCCCGAAAATCATGGCCCACCTGATGCGGCTCGCCGTCGCAAACGATCGGCGTTATGTTTTTGGTGGGGCGGCGGGCACGCTTATTCCGATGTACGAGCGCTACGGAGCAAAAGTAATTGGAGAGCCTTATCGAAACCCCTCTTTATCGGGGATCGAACACCGGCTCATACTTCTAGATGCGCCGGGAATCTTGGAAGGCCGCGGGGTGAGCCCCGAGCTTTGGGCCCGCGTCTACGCTTAGGCAAAATCGTGTGGGAAACAGAATCGATCCTTCCCTTTAAGCTTCACGGACCCTTCTGTCTGCAAGAGGCCCATACGCTTGCGGATTTCTTCGGTGGTTAAATCCGTATACGTCGCCAATGTAGCGAAAA
>JAIEOG010000090.1 GCA_019750655.1 bacterium | reverse complement strand
TCCAATGACTTAACTAATTGATTTTACTGACACTTTTAATGGTACGATCCGATTTGGTGCGTGGGTGGTGTGGGGGAAATTTATTTTCCATATCCAAACTACCTACCGCCCAACTCAGAGCATGGGCGACCTGTCGTTGGGACGAAAGGTGTGCGTAACGCTGAGTTGTCTGAACATCCACGTGCCCGAGGATGCTTTTTAAACTCCAAATATCTCCCACCTCGATCATGAACCAAGACGCAAACGTATGCCTGAGATCGTGAAAGCGAATTCGCGGCACCTTTGCACGCTCAACTATTAGCTGAAAATGCCTTGCCGCTAGTCGCCTCGGTCGAACTCGCTCGCCTCTCGCCGTTACAAAGATCGCCTCTGGATGAGGACTCTTTTCAACAGCTTTGGCTAGCGCGTCTTTCAGATCGGAGCTTGGATGGAGATAAACGAAACGCTCGCGCCTTCCTTTAGTAGGACCATAACATTCCTCTCGATTCAGCCATTGGCGATGGATATGAATCTGGTTTCTTTCGAAGTGAATATCTTGCTTCGAAAGCCCTACGACTTCACCCAGCCTCAACCCACATTCCAGTGCGAGTTTGTAAGCTGCGTAGTAACGATCGTTTTTGGCTTCATTGAGAAAAGCTGTGATGTGCTCCTTAGTTTCCCACCAACCGTACTTCTGCTGCGCAATCTTAAGAGAACGGAGTTTAAATGGAGATTTATCGAACATTCCCCATTCTTCTCCCTTCCGAAATATAGAGCGAAGCAGCTCCATGCAGTTGTTTACCGATTTAGGCTGAAGCCCTGACTCCATAATCGTGCCTCGAAAAGTTTCGATCATTAAAGGCGTGATCGAATCGAGCTGACGATATTGGAAGTACCCGCGAATTCGAAAATCGATGTCGCTGCGATACCGGCGTCGGGTTTCAGACGAAATGGTTGGTAGATGAATTTTTTGGTAGTTATCCAAAAGATCCATGAAGGTATATTTTTTTACTGGTTGTAATCTTTCAGCGTTGATTTTGAAATCAATGGCCGTGCGGTTATGCCATGCCTTTGCCAGTTCCTTGGTTTCGAAACCCGCTTTGGAAGACAATCGACGGTCATCAACCCAAACCTCCGCTCTCCATTTTCCTTTATGTCTATAGATGCTCATTAGGAACTCCTTTCCAGCCACTGAATGACTTCAGATCGCGGAAACCAGAGTTTTCCTTTAATGCGTTTGTGAGGCATTCCATACCGCTGTACCCACCGATAAACGGTGTGCACGCTGTATTGATGCTTCAGCATCGTAAGCAGCTCTTCCATCGTTAACAAATTTTCAAAGAACGCAACTGCGACGGTTTGCATCCTATTTACCCCTTTCATCATTGGCAATCGGGCCAATGATCATTCGTTTTCGTGCTCAGATTTTGCAGAGATTGTAGGTACTTCCCCGCCACGGAGCTTGCGCTCCTGCCTCAGCAGCAGCGCAATACGCTCAAACTCGGCGCACGATTGCCCACCTTTTTTGGCCTCTTTTTCTTTGGCCACTAGCGACTGAAGGTAGGCAATATTGTCGAAGTGGTCTCTTTGGATTCGCGGTAGAAACTTCGTCAATTGAAACTCGAAGTTGAGCACTATCCAGGAAACTAATTGGCTACGGTTCACAGTGCCACTAAACGGATCTTTGTTAACTTTCGGCAGCATTCTGCGGATACAAATGTCAGCTTCTTTTGAGATATTTAATCGGACAAGGTCACTCATGCTTTTTCCTTTCACTCAAAACCGTTGTCTCTCTTTGAGCTGCCTCATTTAGAGCTTGCTCGAACACGAATTGCTGGGTGTTAGCGGGCAAGTGCGGCCACATTGATTGGCTGGCGCTTGATCAAAAATACTCGGATGCTTAATGGGAGCTGGAGGGCAGCAGTAAACCGCCAGAGCAAGTGCAGCGACTAACGCCAAAATGATCATCGAGAGAACAGGCCAAGAAGAGTCGGGTTTTACACAATCAATAGCTTGGGTCATGAGATCTCCTAAAACTGGAGCGTGAATTGCTTAATAAATTGGAATGAATTGGAAACCTGAGCTGGAAGCTCGCTTGAAGAAACTATTTCTGGAACTATTAGACCAGAATTCGGACTGTCTTGATGGAGCGGAAGAAATTATCTGCGGCACTTGGGAGAATGCGATTTACACCCACCGAGAAATGGCTCGTCAGAAACCAATCCCGCGTTTAGTTACCAACAATGTTGCCGATGTAATTACTTTGGACCCTCTATGACCTGTTGGCCGATTTCGATCCGGTAAGGCAATTTTCTCCCGGACTCTCCTTGCCGCCCTGGTTTTCCATCTTTTCCCTTAGCACCCGGAAGTCCGTCTTTTGCGGGCGGACAAATCCCCAAGGGATCCTGACGGCCCGCGACCCCAGCTCGGCCGCCTACAGCACCCTTGCCAGGAATACCGGAACGACCACCTTTGCCGGGTTCGCTTTCAACTCGAACCGCGAAGGTGGAGGAGTCCGAAATCTGGACTACTAAAGCTGCGGTATCGCCCCCTTTACCGCCGTCGCCACCAGCGGTTCCGTTCGTGCCGTTCTCTCCATTGCCCCCGTCAGTCGGCGCTGCAGAACAAATATAAACTGGCTTGTCGTTGAACTTATATCCATGGATGTCTGGTATTGGTCTCATTTCGAGGAGTCGCTCAAAATTCGCCGCATGGAATCCATCAAGGAATCCATTAAATGCGGCGGGGTTAGTGCTGTTTTCTCCCGGTTTGCCCCGAGTACCAAAAGTTCCAGGCACCCCATTGATGCCATCAAAGCCATCGCCCCCAGTTTCTCCGTCGGCTACCACAATTAGTTCGCCGGATGCTCTTTTCGCGCTGAGGTAAATGGAACCAGCCGATCGTCCGTCCTGGCCCGGAGCGGAAATCGAGCCAACTGGAAATGCCCGAATGATGCAACCACCCATATGAATTTCTTCGGCCACAAGTTGAAGAGGCTCGCCGTTTGTGA
>JAIEOG010000061.1 GCA_019750655.1 bacterium | reverse complement strand
CATTGTACCCAGCATCGAAGCAGTCGGGCTCAAAAGCCTCTCGATTCAGAGGGAGATTGTATTTGCGGGCCAGCACCCCAATGAGATCATAAATGCCGCGTTGGATGGGTTCGAGCTCTTGCGGCGTGTAGAAGCCCGGGATGCGTACAAAGCCATTCTCTTGGAACTCGGCGAAGCTCTTCTCCAAGGCTTTCTCCCCACCGATATATTAACCCATCAAGGCTGATAAAGATAAACGGTGTATTCATAGAGCGGGTACGCGTGATCCAAGCGCACTTTGCGCGTTATCTGGCTGAGACAGAAGCAAAGCATTTCAGTCGGGCTACGGTGGTAAAGATTGTCGCGTTGGTAATTCACGAACGTCGACATCACGTTAAACGCGGCCCCTCGCTCGCTGAGCGCAAAGAGCTTTTGGATCAGCTTTTCCGCGTACCGATCCATTTCTAAATGGCTGGTCTGCAGCTTCTGCGTCAGGATGCCGTTGCAGACCACATAGTCATAGACTTGATTGGAAAGACTCAGAACATCCGAATGAATCCAACACGCTGTAGGAGCTCGACGCGCGGCTTCCTCGATGAGTTCCGCAGACGCGTCGATGCCTGTGTAGTCGATCTGGTAGCCGTTCTTCTGCGCATATTCCAATAGCCCCCCGTACCCACACCCGACATCTAACAGCGAGACACGCTGGCTTTTTTCCGCGGCAGGGATTACTTCAAGCATTTTGGCGTAGCGCAACAACACGTCTTCTTCACGTCCCCAATCGACGCCCTGAGGCGTGGCCCCGTGGGTCCGAAAAGTTGTGGAGTAGTGTTCTGCTAGTTCTTGAGTGATACGGGAAAGTTTGGGATCGAGTTCCATTTTTGCTCCGGCTTAATCTCGCACACAGCGCAAATAACCCTCGGGTGCTACGGAAATCATCAGCTTTGCATCTATGGCAGTATCGACTTCAAAGCGGGCGTTTTCTTTAAGAAACTCCCAAACCGCTGTTTTCGGACTGTTGCCTTTTTTCCAGGGCCGGTTTGCGAAGAAGCGATCCGGCATGTCCTCCACCACCGTGTCGAATACGACGAGGTAACTGCCCCGAGTCACCAAGGGCGAATATAGTCGCAACTCTTCCAAAACATGCTCGTGGGTATGGTTGGAATCGAGCGTGACCAGAACCGGGCCCCTGCCAGCTACCTTCGCACGGACCTGATCCATCACTTCGGGTGATGTCGAGGAGCCTTGAATAAGATCAATACGGTGGCTTAATGGGTGTTTTTCAATTTCTGCCCGGTTGTGGCTTCGGATATCGATATCCACACCCAACACTTTTCCGTTGCCGCCTACCAGCTCCAACATCGAAGCGTAAAAAATGGCAGACCCCCCGTGAGCCACACCAGTTTCTACAATCACCTCTGGGCGAATCGTCCAAATAAGTTCCTGCATCGCCAAGATGTCTTGGGGAAGCTGGATGATGGGACGGCCCATCCACCGAAAGTTATAGCTGTAGCGGTGGGGAGACGCTTTCTCCAACCAGGTCTGAGAGTGCTGCACCAGATCCTTGTCGGCGCTTAGGCCCGCAATGTTTTCTTGTACTTCACGTTGAAACTTCTCGAGTTCGTTCATACTCCCCCCATTCTAAGCTTTGGGACTCCAAATGCGTACTCGCCTTTTGGCCCGTGTTGGCAATCAAATCTAAAATCGAAACATGCGGGTCGAATTCCCCATGAATCTGCGGGTAGCGACCGCGCCGGTAGTCCATAACTTCCACTCCGACGCCGGCATTTTCAAAGGGCGTCGGGAGCAGATAGTTCAGAGCCCCATGGCCCGTGAGGTAGACGTTCGCTCCGAGGTGGTTGGCGATTTCTAGGAGGCGGTCTTGCCCCTTCCCCGATCCGCCCAAATCCGACGAGCGCTTGAACGTGCATTTCAGCCCCAGATACCTCGATACTTTTTCGATCGCGAGGCTATTGATCGCCGAGAGTGATGTCTCCGGTGCCGCATAAACGGCGCGCACGATGTCCAGCATATCGTCGACATAGGGAGCACTCGCATAGACCTGCTGGAGCGTTTTCAAATGGCGTGTGCGCCAGGGTTGGCTATCATCCGTCTGCACATCTCGGATCCGCTCTCCATCCCGCCGCACCGGCACCGTCAACCAGGCCGGGCCCTGCCGCGTCTTCACCTGCACACGCGTGAGAAAACTACGGCCCTGTGGAAAAGCGACATCGTCAAAGTGCACATAGATATCCGCCAGGCGTATTTGCTCAAAGACGCCGCGCCAGGGGAAGAACTGTGGCTGTAGGATTACGACTCGTTTCACCGGAGTGCCTCGACCCCTTCCGAGCGTTGGAGCTCCAAGAGCGCGTTCCAAAGACCTGGGTTGCTCAAACTAGGGTTGCACCGATCCGTGAATGGTAAGGTTTGGCCGAGCGTCCCTTGCCGGCACATCTCCACCACCAACACGGAAAGATAAACCTTCTGGATGAACGAATACTTATGCAAGCGCGCAAGATCCTCGCCGGCGGCGATGGGCATAGTTACTTGTGCGACGACGGCCCCGCCATCGGTTTGTGCGTCCACGACGTGCGCGGTCGCCCCTAGGAAGCGCACCTGCTTCTGCACGGCTCGTTCGATGGGGTTGAAGCCGGGAAAGGCTGGGAGCAGCGACGGGTGCACATTGAAGGTTAAGTAAGTCTGGTAGATCTCGGGCGTCACGAGCCGGAGGAAATAAAGCAGCACCGTATCCACGCCGCCTTGCGCCTGGAACCAATCCCGCGCGCGCTCAGAAAATCGTGTGTTGTCTGGCTCGGAAATGCGGGTGTGGGGAATGCCCGCTTGCTGGCACAGCGCTTCCACGCCGCACGGGCGATCGGTCACGACGTAATAGCTGTCTTGCGCGCCGTAAACGCCGGACAAGACCCGGCGCATCGAATCAAACGCCGAGCCACCGCTCGAAGCTATCACCCCAATGCGCATCCATCCCCCGGTGGGGAAAGTATACCGA
>JAIEOG010000310.1 GCA_019750655.1 bacterium | reverse complement strand
GTCATCGAAGATGTCGCGATTGGGGGGCAGGCAGGTACCTCAAGCCGAATCGAAAACTATATGGGGTTCCCGACCGGCATATCTGGGGGCGACCTGATTTGGCGCGGCGAGGTACAAGCGACGAAGTTCGGTACGCGCTTTGCCATGCCACGGCGGGTTGACGTTCTAGAGCGGCTTGAAGACGGCGCGTTTTGCGCAACCTTTGACAACGGCCGTCGCGTGCGCGGTCGTGCGGTAATTGTTGCGGCCGGTGTGCAATACAGTCGTCTTCCAATCGAACGGCTGTCCTCTTTCGAAGGCGCGGGCATCTATTACGCTGCGACCGAGATAGAGGCGCGCTACTGCAAAGGCACGCAGGCCGTCATCATCGGCGGCGGCAATTCGGCGGGCCAGGCCGCAATGTATCTCAGCCGCTCCGCCAAGAGCGTTCACGTGTTGGTCCGCGGCGCGTCGCTCGCGGCTTCCATGTCGAGTTATCTTTCCAGCCGGCTTGAGGCGGATCCTGCCATCTCGATCAACTATGGCGCAGAAGTCGTTGCCCTTCAAGGAGAGCAGCATCTAGAAGCGGTCACAGTGCGGGACATTGAGACAGGTTTGACCCACGAAGTTGAGACGCGTGCACTCTTCATCATGGTCGGTGCAGCGCCGAACACGGAGTGGATTTCAGGTCTCATTAAGCTCGATCCAAAAGGATTTGTCTGCACTGGCGCGGAGGCTGGGGCAACCTCCCCCTTCGCCACATCGCAACCTGGCATCTTCGCAGTAGGCGACGTTCGTGCCGGGTCCGTCAAGCGAGTCGCTTCTGCAGTCGGCGAGGGCTCAGTGGTGATATCAAAGGTATGGGAATACTTGAATGTCAAACGGTAGTCAAACGGATGGCGCTATTACCATAGTGCAGGCTAGTAGGGCACGTTAGCATAGCTGCACGTTTGCTATTCCAATGGACATTCTGCGATGCTGAGCTGCAGGAAACAGAAGAGCCCCGAGTGAGCAGCATGCTCACTTGGAAGGAAAGACGGGCATCGGTGGTGCGGCTAGGGCGCTCAGACTCGTGGCGACGCTTCGATGCAGAGCAATAGAGGCCGCACCCGGCACGTCAAGCGATCAAAGCGTTGCATTGCCCGTTTACGGCCAAGGCTACAGATAAGATTTTGCTATACCAACGCCTGTTCGTATGCGCCGTTGCGGCTTTACGTTACCGCACGGACGCAAGGCCTGTCCCAATATGGTGGGCTCTTCCATTGCCGCAGGCAGGTGAGGCAGAGGCTCAGGTTGAGAAGTTCATCGGAGTGTCTGCAGAAACGCGACAATGTCTCCACGCTGTTTAGCGTCCTGCATGCCTGGAAACAGATTTCCCATTCGATTGCCAGGAATAAGCTGTCTCGGATTCTCGATATGCTTGTCTATGTTTTCGGAAGTCCAAATTACTTCGGACTTGGACATCGCAGCGGAGTATTCAAAGCCTCGCGCAGTCCCGGCCTTTCGCCCTATCACTCCTGCCAGAGAAGGGCCTATCCCGACTTTATCAGCGGCAACAGAATGACAGGACGCGCAATTCACGCCGAACAAGAGTTTGCCGGCAGCCACTTCGCCGCCAGCGCTCTGGGCCACGACAACACCTCCACTTTCCGGCTTGACTTGTGCATGCTCACCGCCGACAGCATCCTTCGGAACGGTTGCTTGCCCCTTGGGGCCCAGCGGTGGGTAAGCATATGTATACACCCAGTCAGAGTTCTTTACCGGAACGTGACAGCCTATACAGTCCGTCTTGTAGTTGGTGGAAATTTGCTTCTTGGTAGCCGGATCGAACTGTGCCCACCCCCACCCGTCACCCCACAGCGGGTTAGTTGGAAAGCGCTGCTTCGAATCCTTGATCATCAGAAACCAAGTTTTGCTCTCGTGTGCCCATGACGCGTTGCCTGTCGTATGCGCGGAGCCCAGCGTCGCTGAAACCTCCTTAACCAGCACGGCACCATCGGGGAATTTGCCCACCTCTTTGAATGCAGATACATCCTCAGGGCGTGTATAGACAGCATGAATTTCTGAAACGCCAACAGAACCATTAACTGCCCAAGACCCGATAAAAACATAGCCGTTTGGGAAGTCAACCGGAAAGTTGATATTCCCATTTTCGCTGACGAACGACGAATACGGTTTAGCTGCTACCGGCTTGCCATCTGCCTGTTGACATCCCGATGCGGACATCAGTAGCCCGATCGAAGCAAATAGCACCCAAGCTTTGTGCATACGATGTGCTTTCATGATACTCGTCCAATTGCATTACCTACACGACCGTATCGGCGAGCGGCATCCAAAGTCTTGCGGGCATCGACGAGCATCACTTCTTTGAAAGCGGCAGGGGGTCGAGTAGCGGCTTGTAAAGTTTGATGTAAACCATGTCCTCGTGGGCATTGGCAATGTGGCAACCGGCACACTCTTCAACCGACTTGACGGGTGCCGCCGTAAGATAAGGCGGAGCAGCGTGATTGAAGTTAAAATAACCCCAATTTTGTGACTTTGCGAAGCGCTTACTGTCCTTAACGGAAACATCTAACCCATTAACTGCCCCAGGAAAGTATCCTCGACCGGAAGGCAGAATGCGCGATCCATCCGGAAAGTCGCCCTTTGGATGGTCAACGAGTTGCAGTTCCTTGATCATCATCGTGCCTTCTGGCCACTTACCTGTCGCGCGGTACGCTTTGAACGCTGCAGGCTGGACGTAGACATTATGGAACTCAGGGAAGTTTGCCTTGCCGTCATTCAAGCCATGCGGCGTTAACGGAGCGCCGATGAAAACCATCTCCCGGAAATCCTTTGGTTGAACCAACCTCCCCTCGGAATCCCAGACTGGCGGAATATCTATCTCTGGGTATGCTGGATTCGACCCAACAGCCACGCGGCCATTCTTGTTAGCAGGAGTTGCAGCGTTCGCTTCGATAAGACTTTTTCCACAT
>JAIEOG010000424.1 GCA_019750655.1 bacterium | reverse complement strand
TGGCCGCAGTATTTAAGGCGTTAACCATTTAGGCTCCTTTAGTATTTGCGTGCGATTTCGTTGACCGACCGACCATCGATTTCCTGGAAGGTCTTGATGGCTTGTAAGTGCGACTCATAAGCGCGTGTCGCCTCAATCAAGCGCGTCATCTCGTGAACGGCGTTGACGTTGGAGAGTTCGATCATCCCTTGTTCAACTGCCGTTTCCTGGGCCAATCCGGCTTTCAAATTCTTTTCTTCTGTATTGCGGAAGAACGCATTTCCCACTTTTTCTAGCCACTGCGCTTCCTGAAATTCGACAACGGAGAGCTGGCCTAGCGGCGCGCCGGCCTGACTAATCGCGCCCGTCGCGCTGATGTCAATGTGGCCACCTGCAGTGCCAAAGCGGATCGTGCGCGCTTCTGGAGCGCCGGCTACGGGCGCATTGGGCGCTGCCCCTTCAGGGCGGCCCAGCACGGGGAAGCCACTAGCTGTGACCAAAACGCCGTCTTTAGAAAGGCTGAAATTTCCCTGGCGCGTATAGCGAACACCCTGGGGTGTTAGCACTTCGAAAAAGCCTTTTCCATTGAGCGCCAAATCCAAAGGCGCATTCGTCCGGCGCAGCGGGCCCTGACGGAAAACGGTGTAGATACCGTCCATTTCGACGAAGCTCTTGTCGCCTTGGGGTCGCGGATCTTGAAGCGCTGCCGTTTGCGTCTCCCGTTGCAAACCTTCAGGTGAATCGGGACGACGCACTTCAGTTAGATACTCATTGAAAGTCGCAGTGTCGCGTTTGAACCCGGGCGTATTCGCATTGGCGATGTTGTTGGCGATAAGCTCGATCTCATGCGACTTCGCCAGACCGCCAGAAAGCGCTGTGTAAATCCCTTTGTCCATTTTTACCCTCGAGGATTTTTGCGAGAATGCCGATAAGAAGAGATGGGGTATTGACGCCACCTTGAATTGCAACGCGGGTGCCAACCCTCTTCCAGCCTAAAGCCCTTCCAAACGACGACTAAACTAGGAAAAATTTTCCGGGTACTAGGACAAGCTTTCCTAAGCGCATTTTGCTTTGCCAGGTTTGCGCCATCCCACTAAACTCTGTTCTGGGGGTTGAATGGGAAGGCTATCGCGGTGGGTCGGTGGTGTTCTTTTTCTATGGGCTTCGGCGGCCCATGCTTATGACTCCGTAGAAGCTTACGGTGACTCTCTTACAGCGGGATTTATGAGCCGCACCGATGTAACGCACGCGCCACCTCTTCCCGAGATGAGCGGCATCATTTCCGATCTCGCAATGTTCTTCATGACGAAGGACAGAACCTATCTAGCAAAACACCACGCGCCAGAATTAGCATGGCCCGCGCTGTTAGCGACGGAGCTGGGCGGCAATAATCCACTCCCCCTAGATAACCACGCCGTTTCGGGCGCACGATCCTGGAACTTGCTCGATGAAGTGAAGAGCCACCCGCAACGAGGCGTCACGACGCGCGCCTTTTTCTTCATCGGCCACAACGATCTTTGCAACAGCACCGATTCACCCCAGGCACTGGCAGATTCCTTCAAACAGGAAGTCGGCTCCGCCGTGGAAGAATGGGACCGCAACCACAAGGATTCCGTGGCATACCTCGTCCCCGTCGGAAAAATTGGCGAGGTCTATAAGATCTTGAACGGGTACGTTTGGCACAAAGGCTCGCAGAAGAACTACAGCTGCGTGGATTCTTGGACGAAGCTTTTCCCATACTGCGTTTCTCACTACGCCAAATTCAAAGCGGGCATCCTAGACACGTATTTAAATCCCCGGCGGGATGCGATGAACACGGCACTAGAGAAACTCTCCGAGGAATGGACACTGAAAAGCAGTTCCAACCAGTTCCACTACCTGGCCAACGCCCAAGACATTCAATATGCGCCAGAGTTCTTCGCTGTGGACTGCTTCCACCTCTCTCCGACGGGCCAGAAGGCGGTTGCCGAGCGCGTTATCGACCTCATCGAACCGCTGGAATAATGCGCATAGCCTTGGTAAACAGGGTGTATGGCCCTGAACATCTCTGAAGCCCGCAAGCTTGTGCTCGATTTGGGCAAACCCAATATTCGTCTCTACTGGGTAGACTTTCTATTCAGTTACGGTCTCGGCATAGCCGCCATGGCCCTTGCCTACCCGCACTCGATGGCGACCGCCGCTTATTGGGCCTACGCCCTAGTCGCAATGCTGGCTTGGTACCGTGCGCTTTCTTTCATTCACGAGCTAGCGCATTTTCGTAAACAGCTCGGCAGCTTTCGCCTCGGTTGGAATGCGCTAGCGGGTGTACCGATGGCTTTCCCGGCCTTCATGTACGTTAAGTCCCATAGCATCCACCACAACCCGAAGACTTACGGCACAGAGGCAGATGGCGAATACCTCGCCTTCCACAATCTGCCCCGCTACGAAATGGTGCTCTACCTGGCGAGTTCTTTCTGGACAGCGCCTCTGCTCATTGTGCGCTTCGCACTGCTTTACCCTTTATCTCTTTTGATCGCGCCCCTGCGCAAATTCTTAGTGGAGCGCGGATCGTCAGTGGTGATTACGTTCAACCACATTGGCGAATGGCCTGGCCCTCAAGAACGGCGTGAATGGGCAGTTATGGAAACGGCGGTCTGCGTGTTTTGGATCGCGGCACTGACGCTGGGCTATTGGGAAGTCGTCCCCTGGCGCGTTTTCGGCGTGGTTTACACCGTGGTGACCGGAGCACTCTTGTTTAATGGAATGCGAACGCTTGCGGCGCACCGTTTTGCGAACGACGGGCGCGTGCTCACCATCGAAGAGCAACTCCTAGACTCTGTGAATATCGTGAATGGTTTTCCCGGATGGATTTTTAGCGCCTTAGGAGCTCCGGTGGGCCTGCGCTTCCATGCGCTGCACCATCTCTTCCCTTTTATTCCGTACCACTCTCTAGGCGAAGCACACCGGCGACTCGCGCAGAAACTTCCTGGCG
>JAIEOG010000102.1 GCA_019750655.1 bacterium | reverse complement strand
CGCCATGGCCGCCGCCCGTCGTGCCGATGCCAAGGGTCAGGCTCTTGCCCGTTGTTCCAGAGTTCCCGCGGTTGTGGAAAATCACTTTTTTGGCGCCGGCGTCCGTTGTTTTGATCCACGCTTCGACTGAGTAAGCCGTGACTGCGTTTTGGACGTAAGGCGTCTGCACATACCCACTTGAGCCATTCAGCGCTACGGCCTTATCCGCGTCGCCCCAAGCGTGGGTTTGCTGGAGAGTATAGCCGCCTTGGTAAGAGCCGGAACCACCGCCGCCGCTGGAATCCACGGCCGTGGCAGTAGCGTCTCCCAACCGCCAATAGGCCGCTGGGTTATCGGCGAGCACTTCTTCTGCATAGGATCGTGCGCCCAAGTGGATACTCACTCTTCCCAAAGCATCCCAGGTCTGCCGTAGGGTGATTCCAGAACGAGCCGTGTCGCCATTGGAGGCGATTACCACACCCCGGGAAGCGACAGCCTCTGGCCGCACCCAAGCTTCGAGCGAAAAGTTCGCCGAAGTATTCAGCCCTAATCCAAAACCGATATAGCTCGAGACTCCATCGAGTAGCAGGCGATAGGGAGCGGTGGCCCAGCCACTCGTCGCGGGATTGTAAGCAAATCCGTTCAGTGTGCCGTAGTTCGATCCGCGCGCCTGCAGATCTTCAATGGTGGTTTGAGAAGCATTCGACCCGGGAGCGCTTCCCGTTGCAAAGCGCGGCTGCCAATCGGCAGAGGGGTCCGCCCCAAGAAATAGGACGGTAGGTGTTGGTGCGAGCGTCACGCTGTCGTCGGGAGAGGTGACAGTAATCACCGCGTCGCCCGCTGTGCTGGATTTCACTGTGATGGAAGCTTTTCCATCGCTGCCTGTGGCGGCAGAAGCCAGGGATAAGGTATCCGTGGCCCCTCGAGAAGACGCGAAACCGAGCGTCTTGCCGGGTAGTGCGTCTCCCGCCGCATTGCGCGCCGTCGCTGTGATCGTGGCATAAGAAGTCGCATTCGCCGCTACGGAAGTCGGCAATACAGTGACGGACGATTGCGCAGCGCTTGCAACAAACGACACAAAAGTAACAGACGCTGTCTGGGTAACTCCGGAGGCAGTGAAGACAGCGCTGCCGGCGGTGTTGGATGTTGCGGTGAACACCGCTTCGCCCGAAGCGCCGGTGTTCTGCGAGCTGGGCAGGATCGTATCCGTCGCCCCTCGCGAAGAAGACACGCTCACGCTTTGTCCCGGCGCCGGATTTCCAAAAGCATCCACCAGAGACACCGTGAGCGTAGTTTCACTTTGCCCATCCGCAAAAAGACTCGTCGGCGATGCGCTCAATCCAGAAAGGGCGGTGTCGGGGGCGGCAGCCGTAATCGCGAAAGCAGCACTCGTTGCCGTCAGGCTTTGCGCGGCGGCGTTTACCACGGTGGCGGTAAGCTGTTTGCCGCTGCCAGCGAGGTCCACCGACAAACCAGAGAATGATGCTTCGCCGCCTGAAGCCACCACCGTGGCGGAGCCCGAAAGCACGCCCGTTCCTGAGCTTAGAACGGCTGTGGCACTCGCGGCGGCTTCGGCGCCGTTCACGACAGGGTTTCCATAGGCGTCGAAATATCCCAGCTTCGGTTGCTGGGCCCAGGCGGCTCCCGCCACGCCGCCTCCGGGTTCTTGAGTGAACTCGATATACGCGAGCGGCCCGTGGACGAAGAGCGCGGTGCCGCCTGTAACAGAAACAGGCGTAAGCATCTCAAAGCTTTTGCTCTCTGCTTTGGTAGAGGCAAAGAAGCAGGTCGAAACGCCATTCGCATCGCTCGCGCTGCAGGGCCCATAAGAGTTGCCTCCTGCAGTGTCGGTGGCTGAGAAGGTGGGAGTTTGCCCTGCGACGGGGATGGCATAAAGGTCTTTGAGTGTGATGGTCACGGTCGCCACATCGGCGCCATCTGCGGTGTACGTCCCGCTGACAGAAATCGTCGACTGACTAGCGTCCGCTCCATCGGGCAGTTGGGCGCCGGGGTGGTGGCCCGGATCTAGGACAGAGCCCTGCTGGCCCTGCGAGCCAAACGGATTCCCGCAAGCGGCAAGCAGCAAAACGAACGCCACCCAAAACAGTGAGGTTAGTTTCATTTGCCTAACCTCCATTGAATGCCGACTTCAAAACCAATGTCTCGGCGATTGAGCTGCAAGATGGATGAATTCTGGTTCAGGTATGTAAAACCGCCACCCGCGAATACGCGCATTGCTTGGAATGTCTGCCCGATTTCAATACGAGCGCGGTATCCGAGACCAAAGTGCGTGCTATACGCCGAATTCGATACGGGCAGCACGCTGAGAACTCGTAATTCTGCGCGTACATCAAACGGTTTGAGTTTGAGAAGTCTCTGGCCCCACCAGATTTCCATCACGGGCGCCATGAGCCCATCGAGTGTGACGCCCAAAACCGCCGTTTCGCTATGGTAGTAGAGCTGTTGGCTATAGCCTACGAGAGCGCCGAGCTCCATTCCGTCATGCGGCGAGTAGATGCCCCCCAGCGTGTAGCGCGGGGCCCAGAGCGTGGCGTTTCGGATGGGAAGATTCGATCCCGTGTCGGGCGCTATCTCATAGCGCGTGAAACCCACCGACTGGAAGGTTTTCCAGCAGGCATTCCAGTTTTGCGTCCAGGTAATTTGCGCGCCAGCGTTGGTGCGCGAGAGCAGTGTCGCGGTAGTATTGTCGCGCGTGTCGACGCCTTGCCAAGCAGAGTAAGAAAACTGGGTCTGGACCATGAGTGTGCTGAAGGGCTCTGCGGCTTTTCGTTTTTCCTCGGATTGCTCCAACATCTCGGCAAGCATCGCCGCTTGGAGTTCGGCTTCGGCGTAGCCACCTAGGACTTCGCGAGAGGCACCAGGAAGTTTCAGTTCGACGCCCGGGTGAATGGTGTCGGCGTTCGCAATTTCTGGGTTTAAGGAAAGAACCGT
>JAIEOG010000415.1 GCA_019750655.1 bacterium | reverse complement strand
GAGGTAATCCAATTCACCCCAATCGACTTGGGTCAGAAACTGCGTCAAAGCGCCGTGCACCATGGGGCCGCGCCAAACGACTGCTTGATCTTCGGGAATCAAGAAGCCCATCGACATTACGCGAATGCCGTTGCGCACGAGCGGTTGTACGTGGGTGTCTGTCGCATCGGGTTTTTCTTTGAGGCCCAACATCAGGGGAATGCTCGGCCCGTAGATGTCCGCATCCAGAAGCCCGACTCGAGCCCCTGTTTGCGCGAGCGCAAAAGCCAAGTTAACGGTGACAGTGCTTTTGCCCACCCCGCCTTTACCGCTGGCGATTGCTATCAGATTCTGCACATGAGGCATGGAAATGCGAGACACACGAACCTCCGAAGATGTGCGTGTTTCTTATCGCTGCTGGAGGCAAAAGGCAAAGGAAGGCAGGCAGAAGAATTAGCGCTTTTTCGAAGGCTTGAGGCTTTTGGGAACGCGGGAGACCGACGGCGATTTAGCGTCGAGGGCCTGGACGGCAGCTTGCTCGGCATGGCCCACCAGACGGCCTGAACGATAGCCCGTATAATACAGGCCGATGCCCAGGAAGAGAGCTGCAGCGGCGCCGGCCGCGACTAAAGGCCAGGATAGGCCGGAAGGCTTGTGCTTTAGCTCCCCGGTCGTACTCGGAATGGCGAGCAAGGCTTCGGTATCCAGAAAACGCATGATGAGTTCTTCGGGGTGGCTGCTGATGTGCGGCCCGAGATACGCTTCCAACGCCACGATCAGATCCCGAACGCTGTCGTAACGATCGGCGGGATCGAGCTTCAGGCAACGGTTCACGACTTTATCCAACGCGACGGGCACTTTGCCGTTCATCTTTCGCGCTTGGATGTAATTCCCTTCGCGGATGCTTTGGAAAACCGTGTTGCCGTGCTCGGCTCTGAACGGCCGGCTGCCGGTGAGCATCTCGTAGAACGTAATCCCTAAAAGGAAGATATCCGATGCCGCCGTGATCACATCGCCCAGGACTTGTTCCGGCGAAAGATAGCTCGGCGAACCGACCATCATTCCCGGCCGTGTGAGCGACGTATTGGAAATCTCGAGAACGATACCGAAATCCATTAGCTTCACGGTGCCGCGCTGGTTGATGCGGATATTCGACGGTTTGATATCTCGGTGGATGAGATCCGACGCGTGGATGTGCTGCAGTCCGCGCGCAACTCCGAGCAAAATCGCGGCTGCGACCACCGGCGGTAGATTGCCGATCTTTTCCAAGATATAGGAAAGATCGATCCCCTCGATGTGCTCCATCAAAATGAAAGCTTGGCCGGGCAGCTCGATAAAATCGTAAACGTGCGCGATGTTGTGGTGCAGAACGCTCGCCAGAGCGCGTGCTTCACGGCGGAAACGCTCGCGCGTTTCGGGACTGGTTAGCAATTCGTCTTTGAGCCGTTTGACGACGATGTAACGATCCAGTGCCGGCTGGTACGCACGGTACACGTAGGCCATTCCGCCTGTGGCAATGAGCTGGATCTTTTCCAGCTGGCCGCGGCCTAAGTCTACTTCTAGTGTTTCAGGTGGAATGACGCGCTTGTCCATTTTTCTTGTGAAGACCCTAAAACCTATCGGCAGATTTGCGGAAAAAGGAAAACGGCGCGGAACATCCGTTAGGACGCGCCGCGCCGTTTTCAAAGACCTCGCTACCTTCCGAGGAAGGCAGCGGGTGAGAGAGGAGTAGTGACTAACGTCCCCCCGGCCCTAACCGGAAGAACGACTGCTGCCCTAAGCAGTTCTTTTTCCCGGAAGCAACAGCCCCAGGAAACCTTTGTACTCAGCGGTCCTCACGGCCACTGAGCCCAGCCAATCCCTAAAATCTGGTGCTACTTCAAAGATGCAAGTGCCGTTGTACGAGCAGGGGTTGGACTTTTCTCCCCCAAAACTTTTGCGGGCGTACGCATAGGCGCGAAGGCGAATTGCAGAACCAGCGTCAGAATGATTAGCCCTTTGTGGACGAATCCCCCGAGTTGCCGGAAACCTTTTGGGTTTTGATGCCTCAACATACGACCCTTTCCATGCGGGCCTCTCAAGCCTCGCAGGTTGCCCTAATTGCAACCTGTGCCAGTATTCTGGGGGTGTGCACCCTTCCCAGGCTAAGCGGCTGAAATTCTTTTAGGATCTGAAAAAGCTGGGGAAATCCGGGCCCAGAGTCTAAGCCTTAGACAACCGTCAAATTGTTAGACACCGGTGACAGCCCGGGGCGGCAACTTCTCCTTAGGCCTACCCGTGCTCTCATGGTAGGGTCCGCCCTTTCTATGCGCTGGTTGTTCGCTCTTATTTTCTGCTTCTGTTCTTTCGCCCAAGCGGCGGACCTGCCCGAGTACGCCCAGAAAGTCGTAACCATCGTCGCGAGTGCCCGAACATACATTCAGGGGGGCACACTGGATGCCCTGGGAATAAGTCTATTGCGGCAAGAGCTCGAAATGCTCGCGCGGCGCCCAAACATGGATCGTTTTACGGATCACGCTTTCGGCCCAGGGCTTCTCCATCTGGACGGTTTTCGCGAGGACCTGCTTAACATTCTTAGGGCACAGGAAGATCCCGTCGCCCGCGAAAGAATCTCGGAACTGAGGTTCGAAACCTTTGCTACTTCGCTAGCGGAAAGCAGCGCTCGCGCTCAAGTCCGCGGGGAGGAAGAGCTCCAAGGCCTCGAGCATTCTTTCGAAGGTGTTTTAAAAGCTCGGGACCGTTTTTCCAGATCCTCTACCTGGTCAGAGCGCGCGCTTTGGTTGGCCCACACCGTGGCGATTGTGTTCTTGGGCTATGAGCTCATCGAGAATTTCAAGGATCGCATGGAAATCGATAAACTGACGACCCGCGAGTACATCGGCGTGTTGGGCAGTATTTGGGCAGCGAATCTGGGATTGTATTATTGGCTTGC
>JAIEOG010000330.1 GCA_019750655.1 bacterium | reverse complement strand
GCTAGTAATCGCGGATCAGCACTGCCGCGGTGAATGTGTTCCTGAGCCTTGTACACACCGCCCGTCAAGCCACCAAAGGGGGGGGCATCCGAAGTCGTCGGAGCTGAAAGGCAGACGCCGAAGATGAAACTCCTGATGGGGACTAAGTCGTAAAATTGTTGCGACCGCCGCGAGTAATTGCGGTGAAAAAATTGGCTGTATGCTGGAAACCCCGCGTATCCATCTGGTACGTATTCTGAATCGTGGCTAACGTAAGATTCAGAGTCGTGAAAATCCAGTGGTGAAGCGGACAATCAGCAGGGAAGTTCTCTTGTCTAGATCGAGCCAAATATCTTGACAATAACCCCTCAGAGACTACACGCCGACTCCTGTTCAAGAAGGGCAACCTTCATTGATGCCGTAAAGCGTTGAGCACAGGAAGATGATATAGTCCATGCCACCATGCGAATGGTGGAAAACCATGAACAAGGTAACCGTAGGGGAACCTGCGGTTGGATCACCTCCTTTCTAAGGAATATTCAGCAACGCCCCGTACTGTGTTGATCACAGAACGAGGAGCGTCGTCGGCCACGGATTCAGTTTTACTGGCCCGCGCCGGCTTCCCGCACGGGGTATTTTCTCCAAGTGAGAAAGCCTCAACTACAATCCACGAGATCGATGGACTCATCGCTCCCAATGTCCTGCGGTTAAACGCAGGATCACGGGGCGCGACCGTTGTCGGCATTTATGCTGATTTACGGTATCGCCCCCTGATTCGTCTTGTAAAAGACGCATCTGGGAAACGATCTTTGACAATTCGGCAGGCTTGTGAAATTAGACGAGCCACAAGGCTTCGGTCAGATCAGCAATGATTTGGCCGGCAAAAAGCGTTTGTGGCCGTGGCATCAGAATCTCCCTCGACTTCATGAGATAGGAAACTATTTCGTGACGAGTCGAATAGAAAACGCCGCAGCAAAAATTGCGGATACATGAAACACGAGAAAAAATGCAAGTTCTCGACGTGCCAGACTGAGATGTCGTGAGACATGTACTTAGTTTGGCCATTGGAGGAAGCGACAATCTCAGACAGTACCGAGCCGGTCAAACGGCTGGGTTCGAGTCGGTGTGGTCAAGCTTCTAAGGGCGTGGGGGGGATGCCTAGGCGTCATCAGAAAAGTGAGCGTGGAAGGCTGCGAAATGCTTGGGGAAGCTGCCGAACGAGCGTCGATCCCAAGGTACTCACGAAAACCCAGGGAACTGAAACATCTCAGTACCTGGAGGAACAGAAATCAACAGAGATTCCCTCAGTAGTGGCGAGCGAACGGGGAATAGCCTAAACCGCGTGGGATACCACGCGGGGTTGTGGGACCACTCATTGGAATTCGTTCCGATGGAGTAAGAAAAATGAAGTTCAGTCAAAGTTGTCTGGAAAGTCATGCCATAGCGGGTGAAAGCCCCTTAGACGAAGCACTTCATTCTCTCGAGTGGCACCCAAGTAAGATCGGGCACGAGAAACCCGGTCCGAATCCACGGGGACCCTCCCGTAAGGCTAAATACTCGATGACGACCGATAGCGAACCCAGTAGAGCGATCGAAAGGTGGGAAGAACCCCGAAAGGGGAGGACACTGAACCTGAAACCCCATGCCTACAAGCGGTGGGAGGGCGTTAACGCCTGACCGCGTGCCTTTTGCATAATGATCCAGCGAGTTATGGTAATCGGCCTGGTTAACCTCTTTAGGAGGGGAGCCCCAGGGAAACCGAGTTTGAATAGAGCGACATTGTCGATTGCCATAGACGCGAAACCAGGTGATCTACCCATGGGCAGGTTGAAGCGATCTTAACCGATCGTGGAGGACCGAACTCACCAGTGTTGAAAAACTGGGGGACGACCTGTGGGGAGGAGTGAAAGTCCAATCAAACCTGGAGATAGCTCGTTCTCTCCGAAATAGCTTTAGGGCTAGCCTCGGACCACTACACTATGGGGGTAGAGCTACGGAATTTGGATGGGGGGCTTCCCGCCTACCCACTAAAACCCAACTCCGAATACCATAGTGATTATTCCGGGAGACAGAACGTGGGGGATAAGCTTCACGTTCAAGAGGGAAAGAACCCAGACCGCCGATTAAGGCCCCCAAGACGATACTCAGTGGTAAAGGAAGTGGGATCGCTAAAACAGCCGGGATGTTGGCTTAGAAGCAGCCATCATTTCAAAAGTGCGTAATAGCTTACCGGTCGAGCCATCCCGCGCCGAAAATGACGGGGACTCAAGTATCGCGCCGAAATCGCGGATTCGTAAGAATGGTAGGAGAGCGTTGCCCTCGGCGTAGAAGCTGGACCGGAAGGACCAGTGGAGCGTGGGCAAGTGCGTATGCTGGAACGAGTAACGATAAGATGGGTGGGAAGCCCATCCGCCGAAAGCTCAAGGTTTCCTGGGGAAGGTCAATCCGCCCAGGGTTAGTCGGGACCTAAGACGAGGCCGAAAGGCGTAGTCGATGGACAGCAGGTTAATATTCCTGCACCCAATATAAAGGTTGAACTACAGAGGACGCCGTGCAATGGGCGGTCGGGGTGCTAGATGTCCCCGTGCCGCAAGGCCGACAGCATTGTTCTGGAAGCCGCCCTGCCACATGGCCACGAAAAGCCCTGTAGGGACGATATATTGGCCCGTACCGTAATCCGACACAGGTGAGCGAGGTGAGTATCCAAAGGCGTTCGGGAGAACTCTCGTGAAGGAACTCGGCAAATTGACCCCGTAACTTCGGGATAAGGGGTGCTCACCGCAAGGTGAGCCGCAGAGAATCGGCTCTAGCGACTGTTTATCAAAAACACAGGACGCTGCGAATTCGCAAGAAGATGTATAGCGTCTGACGCCTGCTCGGTGTCGGTAGGTTAAGGAAGCTGGTTAGCGAAAGCAAAGCTG
>JAIEOG010000210.1 GCA_019750655.1 bacterium | reverse complement strand
ACGCTCTTCCGATCTCATCGATATTGCTGCGGTCCCCTTGGATGTGGATGTGGGGCGCCATGTCCGCCGGCATGCGGTTGCCGCGCGTGAAGACGCCGACCGTGTGGCCAGCTTCTTCGAAGAGGCGGACCGTCTGTTTACCCATGAAGTGCGTGCCGCCCAGGATCAGAATGTTCATTGCAGGCTTTCGTTAAACGAGATCCGGGACTATCTCGCGGATACGCTCTAGTTCAGAGCTCCACTTTTCCCAATCCGCAAGCGTCCTCACCAGCTGGGCTTCGGCGGCATTGAACTCCGCGCTCAAGGCTTGCGCCTTGTCCGCAGGCAAGCTGCCATCGGCAAGCAGGGCCGTGATCTCGGTTTTGCGATTTCCCAAGCGTTCGAGATCGGCTTCGGCGGTCTGGATCTTCTTCTCCAGAGATTTTGCCAGGTTTTTGTACTTTTTGCGCTCTTCGTACGAGATTTTCGGAGCGGCAGCTTCTACGGCCTTCTTTTCGACCGGCGCTTGCGATGGCACAGTGCGGCCACCTTCGAGGTGGCGAACATACTGAGGATACTTTTCGAAGAAAGTCTCCAAAGTACCCAAGTGATCCACGAGTTTGTGATCATTGGTTAGGTAAAGAATACGGTCGGCGATATCGCCCACAAATTCGCGATCGTGCGAAACGAAGACGCTGGTGCCATCAAAGCTGCGGATGGCGTCTTTGAGCAATTCCTTGGTTTCGATGTCCAAGTGGTTGGTAGGTTCGTCGAGCAAGCAGAAGTTGATGCGCGTGCAGAGAATGCGCAACATCGCCAAGCGAGCGCGTTCGCCCCCGCTCAGTACTTTCGCTTTCTTGCTAATGGCATCATCGCCAATGAAACCGAAAGCGCCTAGCCAACCGCGGAGTTCTTCGTAGCTCACTCCTGTTGCGACAACGCGCAGGTTGTCCACGACAGAGTCTTCCAAAGAAAGTTCATCGAGCTGGTGCTGCCCGAAATAGCCCAAAATCGTGTTGTGCCCATAGGAAACGGAGCCCGTGTTGGGCTGGAGCCGTTGCGCGATAGTATTGAGCAACGTGGTTTTCCCGGCGCCGTTATCACCGATAATAGCGATGCGTTGGCCGCGGGAAATATCCACGGAAACATTCTTCAAAATCCAAGGGCCGTCGTCGGAATAGCGGAAATCTACTTTTTCCAGTGCTGCAGGGAATTTGCCGCTCGGGCCTGCACTGCGGAAGCGGAATTTTAAATTGTAAGCAAAGCCTTCGACGCGTGCGAGGCGGTCTTTCAGCTCAGCGAGTTCTCCGCGCATAGTCTCAGCGGCCTTAAATTTGCTCTGCGCGCGGTTGGCCGTATTAGCCTTGGCGCGGAAGCGCATGAAGAAGTCCATGGCCTCATCGATCTTCTTCTCAGTCGACTCGATGGCTTTTTGGATGAGGTACTTCTCTTGGCCCAGCGATTCCCGGAAAGTGAGGTAGTCGCGTTGGTTGGGGCGGAAAAAGAATCGGCCGCCATGCAATACAGCGAGCGAATCCGTCGTGCGCTTTTGCAAGGACACGTCGTGAGTCACGAGCAGCAAGCTGCCTTTGTATTCTTTCTGGAGAAACTCTTCGAGCCACTGAATGGAAGATAAGTCCAAGTGGTTGGTAGGTTCGTCGAGCAAAAGAATTTGCGGCTTAGCGACCAAGGCATTGGCGATAAAAACGCGGAGCAACCAGCCCCCGCTCAGGTTTCCGAGTGGGCCGTCCATCCATTCTTTGCTGAAGCCCAAGCCGCCTAAGATCTTGCGAGTTTCCCATTCGGTTTCGTACGGGTCGAACTCTTCGGGATCGGCTCCCAGCTCCATGCGCGAGACGATGTAGCTGACGGGGGTCATGCTCAGTTCATCGTTCTTCTTGATGTCCACAACGGCCGAATCAAGCAGTGATTGGTCTAGAAAGCCTAAGCGGAGTTTTTTGCCGCCCACGACGATGCATTGGCCAGTGCTCGATTCCGAGCGCCCCGCGAGAATGCGCAGGAGCGTGGATTTGCCGGAGCCATTGCGGCCGGCCAAGGCCACACGCATGCCTTCATAGACGCTCCAATTGACGTCTTCAAAGAGGACCCGGTTCGGCAGTCGCACCGAAACATTTTCCAATACGAGTTGGGCATTCATAGGGAAGGATTCCGGAAACTGAACTACCCCGGATTAGCGGCGCTGGCAAGAGTTCGGGCTTATTTGGACTTCGGAGACATCGCTTCGAGAATGCGGCGGTAGGTTGGCGATACCAAGGAAGCTTCCCGGACCTGAACCCGGAACGCTTCTTCTTCCTGTAAGGCGCTTTCCGTGAGCTTTTCGGTCTCAGAAAGCGGCGCGGGCTCGCTCGCTACCTCACGGGTGGCCGCTTGTGGGGCGGTCCGCTCGGTGTCTTTCCAAGCTTGGAAGCCAGCACCAGCCACTTCAAACAGGAGCGGGGTAGCGGGGGCTTTGGCGACAAACGGGATTTCAATAGGTGCACCGCGAAGGGCGTCTTCCAGCGCGGTTTCTTGCTCGGGTTCGGACTCGCCGATTCCCAAACCCTCTAACTGGGCCGAGGCCCACTCCTGATAATCGGATTCTTCTTGAGGGTCCTCGAAAGGGAGGTCTTGGTGGGCTTCGTCTGCCCAGACGGGTGCCGAGAGCAAAACCAGCCCCAAAAGGCCGGTGCGTAGGCTTGTTCCCGTCAGTTTCAAGTGTTCCCCCTGCCTTCTAAATAGTGCAAGCGGGCCGCCAAAACGCCGTGCCTAGGCTGGGGGCCAGGCTGTGCGGAGTTTAAGCAGTTTTAGGGTTGTTGGGCCTAGGTCATTGAAATAATATGGCTTTTCCAGGTGTAGATACCTTGGTGAAACCCCGGAGGTTAGCAAGCGTGGTGACTCTCTC
>JAIEOG010000250.1 GCA_019750655.1 bacterium | reverse complement strand
CGCTGGCCAGACCGCTGCCAAACCGCTGGTCCTCTCAGTGGCGAGCCGGGACCTAATCCAGCTTTTAGAAGAATCCCTCCGGCAGCCTCTAAATGCTTCGGAAGATCTCGCCCGTTTAGAAGTGGAAGCGATTGAAAAAGCGTTTGTGGAAATGCCCCGGGCGACAGACTTGAGCGAGATTCGCGAACTGAAATATGCGTTGTTGCACTGGCGGAAAAAGACCGTCGGCAAGCTCCTGGCTTTCGCGCAAAAAGGGTCCGATAGCGAAGCCGGTCTAGCGCTCAGTGTTTTGAATCGGATGGCGGTGGAACTCGATCCGCACCACTACCGCGCATTCCAAGCGCGTGTGCAGGCGATGGTGGCAGGTGCTGCTCGCAGCCACGCGGAGCGCGAACTCTCTAAACAGATCCTCGCCACAGATTCGACGGGAGACAGCTACCGCATGGTGGTGATGCGGCCCGCCGGTAAAGAAGATGTGGGCGCGGCGGCAGTGCATGGGCATAAGGATGACAGTGCGGTGTCTAAATGGGCAGGCCAAGAGAAAGCGCGCCGCCAAACACACGGCATCCTGCGTCCCGAGCCGACAGCGGGTGAAGGCGCTTACCGCTTTCGCGACCGGATGACGCTTTTACCGGGCGATATGATCTTGCTCGAACAGAGTACGGATACCTGCCGAGACATGAATACGTCGATTGCCGACCCGATTTCGCTTTTCAGCCATTCGGCGATTTTTTTGGAGATCGATCACGAGGGGGAAAAATACCCGGCCGTTCTCGAAATCTACAGCCACGGTTTGCGGATTCTCCCGGCAGATCTTTACTTGAGCCGCCGTTTTAGCCAGTACACCGAAATCCACCGCTTCAAAGACCGTGATGCTCAGTGGCCTGCAAGACTGCGCCAGCTAGCCGCGCGCTACGAAACAGAGTTGGATAAGTGGTCTTACGATTTCTACGCCAAGGAATTCACACGCGACCAAGCGGCTCGCGAACGCACCGCCAACTGCTCAAATCTGCCGAGCCATGTGCGGATAGAGTTGGGTTGCAATCCTATCTCCTCTCGCTGTGAAGTCGTTTCCGGTGCTCAGAAGCTTACCGGCTCTATCGGTTTGCCCTTCAAGACGTACCTCACGCCCACGGACTACCGCCGCGACAAAGATCTCGAAATGGTCGGTGTGATTGATACGCTCGATCTCGAGAGCCTTTTGGCCCACGAGCTGGTGACGCGTAATCCGAGCTTGCGCCACACCGCCGGCGGCATTCTCAGCCAGCGCGCTTGGGATGAGTCGAAGATGCCCGGCCAATACTCTATGACCGCAAACCTTATGGGCCAAATCCAGCAGGGCAGCAGCTGGGGGCTTGCTGGCGCGAATCTGACGACGGAATGGCCTTGGACGCTCCAGAACTTTCCGAAAGCGCCTCCTAAGGTGATTGCTTTGATCACGACGATTGAGCCCGTGGTGGGTAAGGCGATGGAAGGGCTGCGCAATGAGCTAGTGCAGTATCCCTATGAGCCGCAGCTGCGTGCTACCGTGCCGCCTGCGAATCCCAGCTCAGAGGCTGCAAAGATTCGGCAAGTGCTCGATCAAGGGCAGGGTGGTAGTCGGGTATTGTCCCTCCACGCTCTGGAGCATTCTCCAGAGGTGAAGGCGACTGTGGAAGCGCGGTTAGCGCCGTTCAATAGCTGGTTCAAGCCCTAGCAGTTGCCGTTGCCCGGGTTTAAGGTGTTGTTGTCGTCATAGCAGTCTGAGTTGTCGCCCAGAGGACCTTCGTAGCCGTCACCGTCCATGTCGGCATCGCAGGCATCCCCGTAAGCGTCACCATCCATGTTCTCTTGGCCGTTGTTGGCGACGCCAGTGCAGTTATCTGATCCGTCGTCGCAATACCAGTCGCCATCGGCGTTGCCCGCAGAGTCATTGCCTTGGCAGACATCGATGTCATTGCACACGCCGTCGCTGTCGGAATCGCCTACGGAATCATTGCCCGAGCAGGCATCGCTATCATTGCAAACGTTGTCGTTGTCGGTGTCGCCCGATGCGTCGTTCCCTGCGCAGTCGTCGAAGTTGTCGCAGACGGCGTCATGGTCGGAGTCGCCCGTGGCATCATTGCCCCAGCACTGGTCGATGTCGTTGCAGACTCCGTCGCTGTCGGAGTCGCCCGAGCCGTCGTTGCCTGAGCACGTGTCGCACGCGTCGCCAACGCCGTCAGCATCGGCGTCGGAAAAGCCACAAGCGGGGCAAACGTTGGTGGCATCCCAGTCACAAGGATCTTGGTCGGCGCACAAGCCGTCCCCGTCCCCATCGCCCGTGGCATTATTGCCATAGCAAAGGTCGCTGTCGTTGCAGTATCCGTCAGCGTCAGTGTCGCCGGTGCTGTCTGTGCCCCAGCAGGCATCGTTCCCGTCGCAATTGCCATCGCTGTCGGAGTCTGTGTTGCTAGCTCCATTGCACACATCGCAGGCATCGCCTACTCCATCCCAATCGGCATCGCCTTGGCCAGGGTTGGAAACAGTATTGCAGTTATCCCCGTTTTCATCGCAAACCCCGTCACCATCGGTATCGGTGTAGCAGCAGCCGTTCCAATAGTCGCCAGGGCAGCGGTCGGTGCCGTCTTCGCATAGGCCATCGCCGTCTGAATCTCCTGCCCAGTTACCGCCGGTGCAAAGGTCGCAAGCATCGCCGATACCATCCATGTCGCTGTCCGACTGGTTTTGGTTCCAGCTGCTTGGGCAGTTATCGCAGGCACCATCGATGCCGTCGGCATCGCTGTCGCCCTGGTCCGGGAAACCATTGCATTGATCGTTCTCATTGCAGATTCCGTCGCTGTCGCTGTCCGTGTTGGACGAGCCAACGCAAGGATCGGAACTGTCGCAAACACTGTCC
>JAIEOG010000095.1 GCA_019750655.1 bacterium | reverse complement strand
CGATAGCCACTTGATCGGCTAAGCCACCTGGATAATCACCGGAATTGTCGTAGAAGAAATGGCAAACATCGGTGCTGATCGTAAAGCCCGGCGGCACGGGGAGCCCGAGCTTCACCATTTCGTGAAGGTTGGCGCCTTTGCCCCCAAGGAGCTGCTTTTGATCGCCGCCCCCTTCTGAATCACCCGCTCCGAAGGAAAATACGTACTTCATTCGCCCTACTCTTTCCGGATTGCTTTGGACAAAAATGCCTCAAGCTCGCCAAGTCCCACACGCTGCTGAGCCATGCTGTCACGCTCACGGACAGTAACTGTCTGGGCGGCAACACTATCGCCGTCGATCGTTACGCAGAATGGAGTTCCTGCCTCGTCCTGCCGACGGTAACGGCGGCCGATATTGCCCTTATCGTCGAAGTAGACATTCCATTGCTTGCGCAGCGAATGGTAAATTTTCTCGGCCATTTCCGGCATGCCGTCTTTGTTCACGAGCGGAAGGATGGCGGCTTTGATGGGGGCCAAGCGCGGGTCAAAGCGCAAGACAGTGCGCTCGGCTTCTTCCTCATAGGCGTCCACCAAGAATGCTAATGTGGCGCGATCCGCTCCCGCAGAAGGCTCAATCACGTGCGGGACAAAGCGCGTGTTGGATTCTTGGTCGAAGTAGCTGAGGTCTTTTTTGCTGAACTCTGAGTGGCGGCGCAAATCATAGTCGGTGCGGTTTGCGATGCCTTCAAGTTCGGCGCGACCAAAGGGGAAGTCGTATTCGACGTCGGCACAACCAGCGGCATAGTGCGCGAGTTCATTTTTCTCGTGCTCACGCAAGTGCAGGCGCTCTTTTTTGATGCCGTAGTCGATGTACCAGTTATAGCGAGTCTGCTTCCAATATTCGTACCACTTCTGGGCTTCGGCCGGATCGGCCTTCACGAAGAATTCCATTTCCATCTGTTCGAATTCACGAGAGCGGAAAGTGAAATTGCGCGGGTTAATTTCGTTGCGGAAGGCCTTACCAACCTGCGCGATGCCGAACGGCACCTTCACGCGGCTGGTACTCACGATATTGCCGAAGTTCGCGAAGATTCCCTGGCACGTTTCCGGGCGGAGGTAAACCTGCGCAGAGCTGTCTTCCAAAGCGCCGACAAACGTTTTGAACATCAGGTTGAACTGACGGACTTCAGTGAATTTGTCTTTCGTACCGCACGTGGGGCATTGGTTGTTATTGATATGGTCTGCGCGGAAACGCCCGCGGCACTGCGTGCAATCGACCATCGGATCGGAAAACGAAGTCGTGTGGCCTGAGGCCTCCCAGACTTTCGGATTCATGAGAATCGAGCAATCCACGCCCACCACATCATCGCGGCGGGTGACGTTGTCGCGCCACCAGGCTTCTTTGATATTGCGTTTGAGCTCTACGCCTAACGGGCCGTAATCCCAGCAGCCGTTTAAGCCACCGTAGATTTCACTGGATTGAAAAATGAATGCCCGGCGGCGGCAGAGCGAGACAACCGCCTCCATTTTCTTTGGATCGGTTGCTTTTGGAGTACTCATCGACCTTCCTGCTCGAAAAGACGGCATCCTAACGGCCATAGGGCCAATCGTCCAGAAGAGCCTCCCACTACTTTAAACTATTGAAATACCTGGGTTTAATACGACGATTCGCCCCACACCGCGAGCAAGGGCGCAAACACGAGCCCCAGGGCGGGCAAAACGAAGAAAAAGGCGAGCACCAGACTGTTTTTCACGGGCAAGCTACGCTGGTGGGAGGCCCAATCGCGTTCGGCTTCCGCACGCAAACATTCCGCTAGTGCATCGAGGCTCTGCGCAAGTGAAGTGCCCGATCGGTAAAGCTCCGCGAGCGTCGAAAACCATAGCGCTAGCGTTTCGGGCCAAGAGCGCTCTTGAGCCACCAACCAGGCGGCGAAAGGTTCTTGGGGCATGAGCGCTTGCTTGAGCTCCGGCGTGGGCACGCGCTGGGCCGCGGCCTTCCAAGCATAGGCCAGATCGTAGCCACTGCTCACCGAAAGCGCGCACGTTTCCAAAAACGCCAAGAGTTCGCGGCGGGACCTTCGGCGGCGTGGTTTTTCAAACTGGCTAAGGCGCCAAAGTACGGCCACGCCCAGGGCCTCTGCCGCGAGTGCCGCAGCGACGGCGGTAGGCGGGAGTCGCCATCCAAACTGGGGCACTTCCAAGAAAAGCACCCAGAGTATCGCCCACGGAACGCAGAACGCGATGCTCGCTTGCACCATAATGGCTTGGCGGCTTTCACGCGCGCGCCGGCTTTGTTCGCCCTCGCGTTCCAAAGTCACCGCCACGCGATCCAACAGAGGCCCGAGAGGCAACCCTTGGCGGTAAGCCACTGCCAACCCTCCGAGCGCCGGCTCGAGCGAGGGCAAGCTGCGGCTTTCCGGAAACCGGTCTAGGCAATGGAGAAAATCGGCCCCTTGCTCAAAGGCCCGCCACCGATCCCGCATCGCCGAGGCGAAGGGAGTACGCTGGCTGCGCGCAAGGCGTTCCAATGCTGAGGCAAAGCCCAACCCCGAGCGGACCAGCGCCCGCAAAGCGAGAAAATACAGCACGCCGGAATCTTCGAAATGCCCTCGCCAGCGCCTCTGAGCTACGGCTCGCAAGGCGTGGAAAAGCAAAGGTGCCGCTAGCACCGCCAAAGCCGCAAGGGGCCCAAAACCCGACCCAGCGGCCGCGACCGCCCCCGCCCCACCAAGCACCAAAACGGTCCGGTATTCGGCCGCCCCGGGGAGCACGGCCCTCCGCTCCCCAGGCTGGCGCAACTGCCGACGGGCCACCCAAGACACCCCCTCCCCCAATATAGCGGCGTAGGCGATACAAACCCAAAGTAAACAGAGACTGGGTAAATCCACAGCCCCCT
>JAIEOG010000446.1 GCA_019750655.1 bacterium | reverse complement strand
GGTATCCATGAAAAGCTCGTGGATGTCTTTCAACCGGCACGTAGTGCGGTTGATCATGAATTCGCCATGCCCATCGCGGTACAAGCGGCGGGTGATGGAGATTTCTTCGCCCTTCTCAAAGGCGGAAAACTGGGGCGCCAGGGCCACACTTTCGCGATCCAGCACCAGGCTTACTTCGGCGAAGGACGTGGCGGCTTTGTGATCAGAGCCTGCAAAAATGACGTCTGTCATGGTATCGCCGCGCAGGTGCTTGGGGCTTTGTTCCCCCATCACCCAGAGAATCGCATCGACGATATTGCTCTTACCGCATCCGTTAGGGCCAACAACACCCGTAATGCCTGGTTCAAAGTTAAGGATCGTCCTATCCAAGAACGATTTGAACCCTTGCAACTCAAGGCGTTTCAGCCGCATTTGGTGCCTCTAACTGGTTAAAGAGTGGCGCGTGCCGCCGCAAGTCGAGCCACTGGGACACGAAAGGGCGAACAGCTGACGTAATTAAAACCGAGTCGGTGGCAGAATTCAACGGTAGCGGCATCGCCCCCGTGCTCCCCGCAAATACCCAGCTTCAAGTCGGCACGTCCCTTCCGACCACGCTCACAGGCGATTTTCATCACTTCCCCAACGCCCGCCTGATCCAAGGAGACAAACGGATCTTCTGGAAGAAGCCCTTTTTCGACGTAGCCTGGCAAGAAGGCCCCGGCATCGTCCCGAGAAAGCCCCAAAGTCATCTGCGTGAGGTCGTTCGTGCCGAAAGAGAAGAACGTCACCTGCTTTGCGAGATCCTCGGCGATGAAGGCTGCGCGCGGGATTTCGATCATCGTGCCCACTTGGTAGGGGATCTCCACGCGGTTGCGCGTGCTAACTTCCTTACAAACGGCTTCCACGCGGTTACGCAGGTAGTGAAGCTCTTCGTTAGTCACAATAAAAGGGATCAAGATCTCTGGGTGGCAGCCCGCCTCGGGATTTTCCGCCTGGATTTGGACGGCAGCTTCCATAATCGCCCGGGTCTGCATGTCGTAGATCTCGGGGAACGTGATGCCCAAGCGGCAGCCGCGGTGCCCTAGCATCGGGTTGTACTCGTGCAGGCTTTTCACTTTATTACGCAGGATGTCGGCCGAAACAGACATCGCCATAGCCGTAGAGCGGATTTCGTCTTCGCTCTTGGGCAAGAATTCGTGCAGCGGTGGGTCCAGAAGGCGGATGGTGACCGGCAAACCGGACATTTCACGGAAGATGCCGACGAAATCTTCCTTTTGCATAGGGAAGAGCCGCTCCACCGCGCGGTTGCGGTCTTCTTGACTCGAAGCCAAGATCATTTCGCGTACTGCTTGGATGCGGGACGCCTCAAAGAACATGTGTTCCGTGCGGCAAAGCCCAACGCCTTGGGCGCCGAACTGCTTGGCCACACGCGCATCGTGAGGCGTATCGGCATTGGCCCGGATAGCAAGCTTCCGACGGCCATCCACCCAGCCCATAAAGCGCGTGTAGTAGCGATCGAGCTGGCTATTCATCGTCGGCACTTTGCCCAAGATTACTTCGCCCGTAGCCCCATCAATCGTGATCCACTCGCCGCGTTTGACGACCAAACCACCTACCGTGAATTGCTGCGTGCGGTAATCGATGGAGATAGCGCCACAACCAGCCACACAAGGTTTCCCCAGGCCACGTGCCACAACGGCGGCATGGGAGGTCATCCCGCCCAGAGCCGTGAGAATGCCCACGGCAGCGTCCATGCCGGCGATATCTTCCGGAGAAGTTTCGTGGCGGACCAAAATCACGGCCTTTTGCGCCTTGCGCAGGGTTTCCGCTTCTTCCGAGGAGAAAACCACTTCACCAGAAGCAGCACCGGGAGATGCCGGCAAACCACGGCCAATAATGTTCTTAGGGGCGCGAGGATCCAAGCGAGGGTGGAGCAATTGCTCGATCTGCGCAGGCATCACGCGGCCGATCGCTTCGGCTTCGGTAATGAGGCCTTCATCGACCATTTCGACTGCGATGCGGATGGCGGCCGAAGCGGCACGCTTTCCGTTGCGCGTCTGCAGCAAGTAGAGTTTGCCCTTTTGGACGGTGAACTCGATGTCCTGCATGTCGCGGTAGTGCTTTTCCAATTTCTGGTAAAGCGTTACTAGCTCCGCATAAGTCGACGGAAAAAGCTTTTGCAGCGTCGCTGCGTGCGCAGAATCGGCCGTGGCGGATTCGCTATTGATCGGCAGCGGCGTGCGGATGCCCGCAACAACGTCTTCGCCTTGCGCGTTGGCTAGGTATTCGCCGAAGAATTTCTTTTCGCCGGTCGAAGGATCGCGCGTAAAAGCTACGCCCGTCGCGCAATCGTCTCCCATGTTCCCGAAAACCATGGCCTGCACGTTAACAGCCGTGCCCCATTTTTCAGAGATCTTGTGGATACGGCGATAACTCACGGCGCGCGCGGAGCCCCAGGATTTGAAAACGGCAGCAATGGCGCCCCAGAGCTGCTCCTTGGGATCTTCCGGAAATGGCTTGCCGTGTTCCCGCTCGACGAGAGCCAGGAATTGCGCGCAAAGCGCGCGCAGGTCGGCTTCGGTCAGTTCAGAGTCTTGCTGTGTGCCACGTTTTGTTTTCGCGTCTTCCAACAAGGTCTCAAAAGAATGTGGAGCGATTCCCAAGACGACTTCGCCGTACATCTGGATGAAACGGCGGTAGGAATCGAAAGCAAAGCGGGGATTAGCCGTCTGGCGAGCCAGACCTTCAACCGTTGTGCGGTTCAGGCCCAGATTCAAAATCGTATCCATCATCCCCGGCATGCTCGCGGGAGCGCCAGAGCGCACGGAAACTAATAGCGGTGCGGAAGCATCGCCGAACTTCCCACCTGTTTGGGACTCGACTTTGCCAA
>JAIEOG010000155.1 GCA_019750655.1 bacterium | reverse complement strand
AATCCCCCGACCTCACGCCGCCGGCCGAGTCGGAATAGGCTCCCGAGGAGTTTCGGCTTCCAATCACAAAAATATCCACAGCAGGCTGCGCCTGGGTGGCTTCAGCAACCCGTCCCAAAATCCGATTCGCTTGCGATTCCAGAAAATCCGTTCGGTCGGAGGCGGTGTTATAGGCCGCCTCAAAAGAGACGCCCGCTCCGGGCTTTTGCCCTCTAGTGGCGCCCGTGCGCATGAGGTGTCGGCGGCCCAGGAACGCTTGCGGCTCTGACTGGACGGAGCGCACGACACCATTTTCCACCCATTCGAACTTAAACGCCTTATCGGGAAGCACTACGGAGTTCACTGCCAAACCCGCACGGGCTGCTTCCTTCAAAAGTCCAAACGCCTTGGGGTCTTTAAAGTCTTGCCGGCCCACCGTCGTTCCCAGAACCATCTTCGTGTTCGCATCTTTAACGCCGCCCAATAAGGACTCGACCATCGTGCCGTGATCGAAATCTTGGCAAGACGTATCCGTCGTCAAACCGCCCATCGATAGCATTAGGTGGGGATCCGCCGTAGTGACTGTAACGGCTATAAACTCTCCCGCGGAGACTTGTTTGGATTCTCTCCCCAATCTTTGGATATCTTGGAAATTGGCTAGAGCTTCATACCCGATTTTGAACGGGAAGTCCGTTTTGAAACGCTGTAGCGAAAGGTAACGTGCCGTGAGTTCAGCAGCCGCTTCCAGATCCGTAGTTCCCTTTAGCGCATCGTAAACCGCAGCGGTGATAATCCTATCGGCGTCGAAGGGATGCTTGCTACCCGTGGCTTCTCGCAGAGCCTTGAGATCCAATGCACGCTTTTTATCGCCAATCTGCGAAACCAACGCATGGGCCGTCTCAGGAGGCACAGCGGGTAAACCCTTCAAATGCTGCGGGAGTTGCACGTGGACCGCGTTTCGGTAGGACTCTTCAAATCCGGTAGCACCATCCGATTTTTTCGGATCTGTCGCAGTATGGAATTCCACCACGCTGTAATCTTTCTTCCAGTTTTCCCGAGCGGCGTCCGAAGAAAAATGGGCCAGCTGCTCTTTCGCCTGATTTTCTTCTCCCGGAACACCGCGGTACTTATAGTCTTCGAAATGGTTGGTCAGGACAGCACGGAAAACTCTTCCCAGCTCCTTCAGCTCATCGGTATTTTGACCGGCTTTGAGAAAACGTGCCACCAGGCGCGTAACGACGCGCAAGGAGCCCCATTTCTCCTGAAGCGCAAACAAGTCCTTGCTTTGGATTCCGGCATTTCCCTCGCCAAAGGATTTTTCGAGGGCTTGGGAAATGCGGTCTCCCACCGCTGCATGCAATCGATTGAGTTCCAGGGCGGTTAGCCGTTGAGGAAACTGGAGTGATTGGCGGAGCTGCCGCCACCCGGCGGGTGTCGGGTTCTCGAGCGATCCTAAAGTATGCAGACCGATAAGCATCTGCTGGAGCTTGATCAGGTTCGCCTTCTCGTAGAGGACCGGGTCGATGCTTACCCCTGCCAAAGCGCGAGGTCCTGCCATCCAATCGATCTGCAGTAGTACGGAATAAAGATCCTCAACACTGCGGGTCTTATTCAAGAGCGTAGAGTGCCGAAGCGCGCCAGGCTCAAGACCCAGGCGTTTTTCTATGAGCTCCACAGAATCTTTGGGCAGTACTTTCGGCAGAGGACCGTATTCATCGCTGAGTACCCAGCTGATTTTAGCAGCGAGATGGGCATTGTTCGTTCGATCGAAAACCAGGTCCGCCGTGCCCGGGGCGGCTTTAGGCATCCCTTCCTCTGGATTGTCTTCAAACCGTTTAAGGAATGCCTTGAGCGCTTGGTTTAAAGGCATGTCCTTAGGCGGAGGCCTGAGCGTACTCCCCTGCATCGTTTCGATCGGGTAGTACCCGGCCGCATGGGTGTAAGGGTAAAGGCCTTCCACCCAGGTCAGCTGGTTAAAAAAGCCATGCGGATCTTTTCGGTACGCGTATCTTTCCACGAAGAGGCGGCTGTAACGGTGGAGAATTTCCGATTCCGTTACACCGTGCCGTTCTAAGATTTGCACGAGAGGCGATAAGTTAGAGAGATAGAGATTGGGATGGTCTATCCGATCAAGACAATCAATGAGATCTTCTTTAGAGAGCATCCCAGTCAGTACCGGGGCGCTGTCGATAAACGAAACGGGATCATCTATCTGGGCCATCAGGATCTTTTTCGCTTCTGCATGTGTAAACTGCTTTTTCTGCGCCATCTCCTCCAGGACATCGATATCGTCTCGAGTCAGAATCTCTTCAGCGAGTACAGCCCGATCGATGAAAAGCTGGTGCAAATGCTCTGGCGTCAAACCAAAACGCTTTTCCGCAGCCCACTGTTTCAGCTTTTCAAAGGAAACTCTTTGGGTGCTCAAGATGCGGTAGCGCTGCTCATGGGGCATCCGCTCAAAAACCTCTGGAAAAGCTTCAAAAAGAGGGAGGTCGTTCGCCGACTGCGAAACGCGAGCGGCCTTCCAAAGGTCTTCGTCCTTCCAATCTTTGCGCCGCTTTAACCGCGCTAGGATCAGCTTGAGGTTTGGTGCAGGTTCATCGTCATCGGTTTCGTAGAAGTCGTCTCGAGTAAGCTCGCGTAAAATAGCGGACGTGGGGATTTTGAATTCTGCCGGGATGGCCTCTGCTGGGCGCTTGGCAAGTGCCGGATTGGTAAATTCCAAAGAGCTTAACCAAGCCGCATGAAACTCGTCTTGCTCTTGTTTAGACCTGGTTTTTAGCCACCGTCCGACTTCCTTGGTTACTGTGCGAAATAAGGGCTTGTCGTTAGGATCCAACCAAACCAGCATCTGGGCTAACCACTTAGTCGAAAACCCGACCTC
>JAIEOG010000173.1 GCA_019750655.1 bacterium | reverse complement strand
CGCGACCCTCGAGACCCATTGACGGTAACGTTGAATCCGGATAGCCGTTTCTCTTCTGTAAAAAGAGGAGTTTCGATGCGTCCGGTTTTGGTGGGGCTGTTTGCTATTGCGTCTGTTTCTGCGTGGGCGCAGGAGCGCACGTTCGACATCACCCCGTGGTGGCAACTCGGTACAGGGGGTCCCATTAAGGCGATCAACACCACGATCCGGGTCGTCGACAACCCAACTCGGCGACTGATTGAATCTAACGGTGAGTTCGAAGTAACGATAAGCCCTGAGTTAATCGCTGCACAGGGTTCCGAGCCTTTTCCTCCGGGTGGGAAATTCCGCGTCTTTTACGAATTCAAACTCGAGTTCAAACCCAATGACGATGCGAGCGCGTGGGGGTTTTGGGCCACCATGAATGCGCGCATGAGTCCCGAGGTGGGAGTGCCTCTTTTGCAAGCCTTTGGGAAACTTGCCGAGAGTAGAGATCCCGCCAATGCTGACTTGGGTCTTACTGCGTCGGAAACGCAGTTCTTGATGAGAATGTTTGAGAGGGCGAAAAGTCTGCGCAACCTGAGTTCTCGGGACACACGTCTGGTGCTCGAGATGTTGCAGGAGCTTACCGACAAGATTCTGGAAAACTTCAATGACCCCAGCTTTCTAGCGCTCGCAAAACAGGAATACCCGGTAGATGCGTTGCGGCGGGCAGTCGGTTTTTATCGTCTGGGATTTACCAAGCTTCTTGCCGGCCGAGTGCAGGATCGAAACCACGATAGCTATGTTGCAGAGATTCCTGGCGTCAACGAGACCGAGCGTTTTCTTGTGGAGCTGGAGGGAGTCGACGGTGTCTTTGCGCAGCATAAACCAGCATTCCCGGGCGTTTTTCCAGCCGCACAACTAGATCCGATTTTTGCTTTTCTGATGAGTGGAGATGAGCCTTTTGGGCTGACGGCGCTCTTTACCAAACCTCCTCCTTCCTGCATCACAGGGGTGGCAGGCGGCGGCGAAGAGACTTCCGAGAACTAAAAGCAGCCCTTGTTTAACCGATTCACTATTCTTTCTTTGGTTCTTTGTGGCGTCGTATCGGGCCACGAGTCCACCAAGACGGCCTGCGGGCGACAGCTCGCCCGTGAAGGTTTTCGTACGGCCATCTGGGCGGGGTTTTGGTGCAATGACGAATCGACCTGCGCGACTCAAGAAAGCTTAGCCCGCCATTCCCCGTGGATGAGCATCGAGACCGTTAAAACGCAGGAGCTACGCGATGGCGTGCTGAAGGGCTTCGATGCACTGGTCGTTCCAGGCGGCTACTACACCCAGTACGTTGAAGAACTCGGCCCCGCACTCGATTCCATCCAGGCCTTTGTGCGCGGTGGGGGGATTTACATCGGCGTATGCGCGGGGGCGTATGTCGCCTCTCAGGGGAATTACTGTGGTTTGAACTTCTTGCCCAATGTCGAAGCACGCGAAACCTGGGGCCAGGGATACGCGCACCTCACCCTTACAGGCGCTGGCCGTAATCTGCTCCAGGCACCGTCCGTCGTTCAAGGCTGGTATAAGAACGGGCCAAGCCTCTTTGTGCGTCCCGGCTCGGGAGCGCAGGTATTAGCTACGTATGGTGGTTTCTTTCGGGCTGGTTCACACCCGAGTGAAACAGGGCCGTCTTTGGGGAGTGTGGCTGCTGTTCGCCAGACCTATGGCCGAGGAACGGTGGTTCTCTTTTCTCTCCACCCGGAATTTTCGCCGGCATTTCAGCCGGCGATTTCCAACGTTCTGTCGGCGGTAGCCCGCGGGTATTAGTGAACCTGCACGGGTTCGACGTTCACTTTATGCAATTCATCCAATAGGCGATCCCGGTACAGCGGAACCAGCCGCGCTAGCACGGAACGACTCGCTCCCGCCATCAGCATGTAGGCCTGGAACTCATTGCGCACGAGGTAGTCGTCTTGGATGTCATAGTACTGGCTCAATTCCTGTTTCGCGTATTTCTTGTCCTCTTCGCGGACGTCATTGAGCCAGAAATCGTCGGCAACCTGCTGAAATTTCGATTGTAGGAAATACTGCGCGTGCATGATCTCGTGGGTCACTACATCTCGCCACGACATGAAGCTGCGAATGGCGTACGTCACCACAACGAAATCCTTGCCGCCTTTTTCCAAGGGCTCAATTAAATCGTCGTAGAGTTCTTTTTCTTGTTTGTTCAAGCAAGCGTTTGCGTTCGTCGGGCATTCTTTCTCGGCTAGTTCGAAAAACTCGACGAGGTGTTTTTTGCGCAGGTCATGCCCGCCGATGTATTGGATCCCCTGAGCCACGAGAGGGGAGTTCTGTAACGGGAGAGTCCCCTTTTTGTGCCCGAAATTTCCTTCGGTGAAGAGCGAGATGCGAGTGAAGGCGAGGTTCATGTTCTTCACATCGGTATAACCACAGAGGTAGGCGCCTTCGATTTCCTGCGTTTCGGCGCATTGGGCGTAACCATCTTTAGTGGAAGTGCCTTGGGCTTCGAGATCTTTCGCGGCTTGAGTGATCTTCTGGTTCCAGGCCGGCACGCCGGTACTCACCGGAATCTCCGCCACTTGTTCCAAAACCCCAAACGCTTGCGCGCAAACCAGACTAATCCCCAGCCAAAAACGACGATCCATTCGTACCCCCATGTACGGCAGAGTCTGTCTTTGTATAGTTCAGTTCGTCAATAATTTTGAGGAGATGAGGACACAGAAATAAAAAAGCCCCGCAGTGCGGGGCTTTTTTATGGCGCGCCAGAGAGGAGTCGAACCTCTGACCCTCAGATTCGTAGTCTGATACTCTATCCAACTGAGCTACTGGCGCCCTTTTTTCTAGACCCCGGCACATTACACTAAAACGC
>JAIEOG010000126.1 GCA_019750655.1 bacterium | reverse complement strand
ATAGTCGCAATCGGTTGGGTGGGAGGCGTCATTCTCGTTGGTCTTTTGATCAACGGCGATCGTCTGTACTCCTGGGTAGGCCGCAAACTGACGGCGGAGTGCGAAAAAATGGTCGCGATGCTCGACCAGATGTTTATTGAAATCCCCATGGAACGGGCCATGCGCTTTTACGGCGCTTACCTGCTCGGCTTATTCTTTTTAGGGGTGTTTCTGCTTTGGCCGTCGGTAGGTGGCGGCTTTGTGTTTGGGCTCTTGTTTACGGTGGTCGGCTGGCGTTTCCCGACTTCCTTCATCCGGGCGTTGCACAAGCGCCGTATCACAAAATTCGTTCTGCAGATGGTCGATGGGCTCTCGCTGATGTCGAACGCCATGCGTTCTGGCCTGAACGTGCCTCAGGCCCTGCAGCTGGTGACCGACGAGCTCTCGAACCCCATCTCGCAAGAGTTCACGCTCGTACTCTCCCAGAACAAACTGGGTGTCTCTCTCGAAGACGCCATGAGTAATCTTTCTGTCCGCATGCCGCATGACGATATCGAAATGTTCACCACTAGCGTGAACATCTTGAAAGAAACCGGCGGTAACTTGGCAGAAACCTTCGACAGCATCTCCTACACCATCCGCGAGCGCATCAAGGTGGAGAGCAAGATCCAAGCAATGACCGCACAGGGTGTGATGCAGGGTGTTATCGTCGTATTAATGCCTTTTGCCTTGGGTGCGATTCTCTACACCATCGATCCTGAGCGCATCTCTCCCATGTTCACGACGTTCCTCGGCTGGACGATGCTGATTATTATGATGACGCTGCAGGCCATCGGTGCCTTCGCAATCTGGAAGATAGTCCAGGTTCGGGTATAATGAGAGCCTAGTCTTACCTAACGGAGGCTCAAAACATTGCGCGCACTCGTACTGGCCCTCTCGGCCTGGTTATGCCTTTCCGCAAACGCTCTCACAGTGAATCGCCTGAATGGGAGCGCAAGCGTCACCTACATCGATTTCGTGCTGCCGGGGAATATCCCCATGGAGTTAGTGCGCACGTATAACTCCATCACCGCCGCGAGTGAACAGCGCGGCTGGTTGGGAGCGTTCGGTTGGGGATGGACAGCCCCTTTCGAAACGACGATGACGACCACGCCGGATCGCAAAGTGCTTCTGCGCGACGGAGCCAACGGCAACACGGTGGTGTTCCGCCCCGAGAAAGAAGATCCGAAAGTGATGGCGGACTTCTTGGAAGAACTCAAACAAGCCTATTTCGAACGCGAAAAAGGCATGAAGCTTTCGAAGTCGGAAGCGTCGAAGCTGAATCTGCCGGAGCGGATTGCTTCCAACGTCCGCACCGACCCTGACTTCCGCAATGAGATGGCAGCGAAGTACGGCATCAAGGGCAAGATTCCCGTCGGACAAGTGCTCATCTCGTCGGAATTCGGCTACCAAACGGTTTACCAAAAGGGCAACCAATGGATCCGTACCCGCGAAGCCTACACGCAGACGTTTGATAGCGATGGCCGGCTCATTCGCCAGCGCGATAACAAGGGCAATGTCTTCACTTTCACCTACTCTGCTAGCCAGAAGTTCCAGCTCGAGGAAATTCGGGATGCGAACAAAACGGCGAGCCTGCGGTTGAAATGGAAGAATGAGCGCGTCGCGGAAGTCTCCGATAACCGCGGCAACAAAGCGACATACACCTACGATCCAGGCGGCAACCTGATCCAAGTGACCGACTCCGACAAGCAGACGTACCGCTACGTCTACGACAATAAGAAGTTCCCACACTTGCTAACGCGGATCGATTACATCACGGAATCTAAAGCGAAGCCTGTGTACCGCGAAATCCGCTATGACGACAGCGCGCTCGTCGTTTTCCACCACGAGAAAGACGGTGACGAAGTCGCTTTCAGCTACGGCAAAATCGCACGGGATCCGGAAAATAATTTTTGGACTAAATCCGTACACACCAAAAACGGTGTGAAAGATGAGATGTACGACGAGTTCCTCATCAAAGCGCACACGGATGGCACGAAGTACCTCTACCGCCAGGAAAACAAACAAAACGGTGTGACCACCATCACAACGTATAACCCCTGCTGCGGCCAGCCCCTGGAGATCAGCAAGAACGGCGCCGTGACGGCCTTCAAGTACTACGCAGACGGCTTGCTCAAAGAACGAGTCGGTCCCAACGAAGACGTCCAGATTGAGTACGACGCTCGCTGGAAAAAAGTGAGCCACGTGAAGCAGAACGGCTCGAAGTACGACTACACCTATGATGCGACGGGAAATCTCACCCAGGCCAAAAACGACAAGAACGAAGTCGTTTCGCTCAAATACGATAAACAAGGGCGCATCGCGGAGATGGGTGCGGGGCCAGACAGGAACATCACTTTCAAATACGGCGATATCGGCAAGCCGGTTTTGATTTCGCAAGCGGGCGTGGGTTCGATCAAGCTTAGCTACGACTCCCACGGCCGGATCCGCGCCGCAGAATCGATTGCCGAGCCGCAAGGCCGCAAACCTTCGAAAGACGATAACAAAGAGATCGTCCGCAAGGTTATGCGCAATTTCCAACTACTTCTCGACATCCTGCGCCCGGCGGGCGTAGGCGTTGCTATGGGGTAACAAATGAAAAAGCCTGATCTGGATAAGCTCAAAAAACAAGCCGGTGACCTGAAGAACAAGGCCACCGAACTTGGCAGCGAAGCGCTCAAACAGGCCGACGGCCTGAAAAAGGGCGTCCAGGTGGGCGTGGAAGTCTCCAAGGGCATCCTCGGAAAAGCTGGCCAAGTGGTGAATAAGAATAACCTAAGCACCGGGATCGATGCCGTCGCCA
>JAIEOG010000411.1 GCA_019750655.1 bacterium | reverse complement strand
ACGTTGTAACGTTAATTATCGGCAAATCGGAGGCACTGACAAAAGTAATGACCGTGTGGCCCCGTGCATTCCCCACCACGAGCGGCCCTCAGCAAACCCCGGGGATTATAGAGTTTTTGGAAAATCGGAGAGACAAAATTATTTTGGACAAGAAGAGCGACACAACGACGACATCAAAACAGGACCAGGAGCAAGTGGAGCTGCGGTTACCGGTGCCGGAGGAGAAGACACTTTCCCAGTGGAAAGTGGTCAAGAAGCACTTTCCCCCCAACAGATCCTCCGGGTGGATGGCCACCCTGGAGCGTTTTTTGGGTTTTTTGGATCTTCCGGTGCACGCCAGATGGCGTGCACTGGACGAGTTGAGGGTGAGGGCGGGTTGGAGATGGACGACCACGGACACCTATTGGGGTGCCATTTGTGCAGCAGCAAAGCTTCTCCACCGGTCGCCGGATGCGCCTGCGATGCGCGAAGCATCGGCTTTCTTCGCCAAGAAGGCTGCAGCGGAAATCCCGGCCTACCCCTCAGCCCTCGACTCATCGGAGTTTCGCAACATTCTGGCGGAGCTCCTGACGGTATCGGGGGTCGAATTTCAAGCACGTCTGGCCATATGCATTTCTTTCCTTTTCGGCCAACGTTTACCGGACATCCTGCAGCTTCAAACGGAGGACGTGGAGCGGATAGAAGTGACGGGCTCGGTTTGTATCACGGTGAGGCGGGGCAAAGTCATACGCTGGGTTCAACCGTATTGCCTGCATCTCAAAGCGGACTCGCTGCTTGCTTCGGCGCTAGAAGCTTTTGCCACGCAGAGGGAACCGTATCAGCCGATGTTCGACTGCAATGTTCTCGGTGTCGCGAGGGACATTCTCAAGCTACAGAGGAACGACCTCGAGATCAGGAGCGTGCGCAGAGGCGGGCTTCAGGCGCTGGCTCTCCTGGGGGTGGACATCGGGGAGTTGCGCAGGCACTATTCGAAACATTCGACCGATGCGATGCTCCTCCGATACCTTTCTCACGGATCGATGCTGACGGCTCAGGTGGCACTACACCATCACACGACCCAAGCCCTGTTGGATTGTTGAATCTGGCTCCAGCGCCCTCCGACGACAACGCGTTTTCGTGTCATGATTTTTCGGAGTTGCCCGAATGCGAAGTTTTCTCAATGCGGATGCTCTCGTCCAGATGGCCGCTGAAGTCGCGCGAACATGCTTCCCTGGAGGAGATTGGTCGCCTTCCTCTGCATGTAAAGGACGTGTCGCGCGTGGGGCTATCCGAAAAACTTAAACAGATCCGGACGCTTGAAGCCAAAGCGAGGTCCTCTTGCAAGTGGTCGACCGCTTTTGACTTGATCCTGAAATTCATCGCGGGCTTGCCCTCGAATCCCAAACTGCCCGGCCGCACGGCGCAACTTTGCGAATTATCTCAGTCAGATCTGGAAATCCTTTTAGACAAAGGTCTTCTCGAAGTTGCCCCCGATGATGGCACACCACGACTCTTCGACCTCAGGCTTTTCTCTGTGACCGAAAAGTGGTCCGCCGTCGAAAACGGAAACACGCGCCGGCGTTTCATTGCTCACACACCAGGTTCGAACGCTGCGGCGCGCGAGTTTCTTGACGATCTCCAGGAAAGATTTGATTTCCAGCTCCCCTCGCTTTTCGAATGCGTCACAGATGCGGCCACTAGCGAGTTTGCTCAGTGCGACTTGGCCTGGTGTTACGGCGGTTTCTTGTTGGAGCCGCATTTGCGTTTCTGGTGTTTGCGCATTCCTGACGGGAGAATCGTGCGTCTGACGACAATACCAACTGGCGCCTCCTGGTGCCCTTTACTCGCGCACATTTTTACAGATTGCATGGCTTGTTTTTGCGCCAAACGCTCGACACGAGTGCACACCTACATCGACAACGTAAAGTTTTTGTCGGATCACCGAGAAGACGTTGTCAACGCTGCTAAGTTTTTCTTTGCTCTCGCACAGCTTTTCCGAGTGGACATCAATGAGAGCTTGTGCGACACGCTGGCACAGAGGTGCATTGGAACTTTCCTCGGCGTGGTGTTCAATCATGCTGATCATCATGCAAATTTTTCGGAGAAACTTGTTCGGAAGCTTACCGTCATTGCGCAACAGACGTACGACGATTTCAGAGGCATGACGATGAGACAGTTGGTCTCGTCCTGGGGAGTTCTTACGCACGCCTCGCAGATATCAGGAAGCACCCGAGGGAAGTATTATTACTTTCTGAAGTTCCTTAGGCGACGCGCTCACGAGCGTTGGGCGCTAGATGCGCCAGGGAACTTTTGGCCGTCGCTTGGCGATCTCCCCGCAACGTGGGCTCAAGATGAGTTGCGTAGTCAACGACGTGATTTCAAATGTCTGACTGACGAGGCGGCGCGACGGTCACAGCACATCACTGTCTTCAGCGATGCCACCCTTCAAGGGTATGGCATTACGGTGTTTTTTCCCGATGGGACCCAATCCGTTGTTGCTGGCCGTTGGACTGTGCACGACGGCCCGCCATGCGAACACATCAACGAGCGTGAAGCCAGAGCGGTTCTCCGTGCGTTGGATGTTGTCCAATCCGAATTCCGCAGGCGACGATCCCTCGGCGACTCGGCCGTCGGAATTAGTTTATTCGTTGACAACACGTCGGTTATTTTTTGTTTGGGGAAAACCTCATCAAGGTCCTTTTTCCTAAACAACATTATTTGCCGCATTCGAGATCACCCACAGTGGGCAAGCGTTGTTCGAGTAGAATACGTTAGATCTCAGGAAAACCCAGCCGATTGGTTGTCACGTTTGCGGACAGTT
>JAIEOG010000336.1 GCA_019750655.1 bacterium | reverse complement strand
GCGAGCCAGTTTGCCGACGCTCGTCGTTTTACCGACGCCATTCACTCCGACCACGCTGATTACCGTGGGGTGTTGATTCGGCAGCGTCCAAACCTGGTGCGACTGCTCTAACAAGGCGGCAACTTCGGCTTCCAAGGCTTCCGGAAGGGCTTTGCCTTCGTCTTTCTTAGAACGAACTGCGCCTAAAAGTTTTTCGGTCGCCTTCAAAGATACATCTGCCGTCAGCAAGACTTCTTCGAGCGATTCCCACTCTGCGTTCTGCAACTCAGCAGCGCGTTTGCGGGAAAGGGGGTTTAAACCCGCCCACCACTGGCCCCGCGTTTTCTGCAGGGCCGAATCTAAGCCGGTATCCGGAACAGGGGCGCTGGCCGCCGTCGGCTTTTCCGGAGGCGCCGTCTCTAAAGGAGTCGGCCGAGCCGCCTTGCGTTTGCCGAGCCAAAGGCCCAAAACAACGGCCGCGACTAATAAAACTCCAAGGGCAATGAGCCATTCCGATTGCATGGGCTACTTAGTACCCAAGTCGGTAGGGCTTCGCACTCTAAAAATCTTCCGCCACAGGTGGTGTCGTTTCTTCCGGCAACCCTTCTGGCAGCGCCTCTCCCGGACGAACGGGTTCGGTGCTTTCTAAAAACCGGTGGATGGTGCGTGGGTGCACGCCCAAAAGCTTCGCGGCTTGTTTTTTATCCCCGTGAGATGCCCGCAAGACTTCTTCCATCAAAAGTTTTTCCACCTGCCGCAACGAGAGCCCCAAGGGAATCGTGACCGTGCGTAGATCGGCGCTACCGCCAAACTCCGTCGGCAAATCGGCCGCTTCCACCATTCCACTGCGTCCCAAGACCACCACCCGCTCCATCAGGTTTTGCAGCTCGCGGATATTTCCGGGCCAAGCGTACTCAACCAAAATGGCTAGCGCCTCCGGGTGCAGCATCGGCACGGCCCGCTGGTTTTTCTTAGCGGAATCTTCCAGAAACTTCTGCGCCAGCAGCGGGATATCTTCTTTGCGTTCCCGCAACGGCGGCACGCGCAGATTCACCACATTCAGTCGGTAATAAAGGTCTTCGCGGAAAATGCCGGCTTTGATGGCGACTGGAAGATCTAGGTTGGTCGCTGCGATCACGCGCGTTTCTACGCGCAGGGTTTCGTTACTGCCCAGCCGCTCGAACTCCCCCTCTTGGAGGAAGCGCAAAAGCTTCGCCTGAAACGTCAGCGGAGCAATCCCGATTTCGTCGAGGAAGAGGGTTCCGCCGTTGGCCAATTCCACGCGGCCCTTCTTACGCTTTACGGCACCGGTGAAAGCGCCGGGTTCATAACCAAAGAGTTCGGCTTCTAGGAGATTTTCCGGAATGGCGGCGCAGTTCACTTTCACAAACAAGCCCTGGCCACCGCGGTGAATGTACTCTGCGATCAAACCCTTCCCAGTACCACTTTCGCCATGGATCAAGACGTTGGCTCGGCTGCGCGCAGCTTGATTCACTAAACCCATCAAACGCACGAGGGATTCGGAGCGGCCCAAGACTTCTCCACCGACGCCCGTCGCATGCAACTCTTCGCGCAGGCTTAAGTTCTCCGTGACCAAGCGGCGTTTTTCCAACGCGCGGTGGACCGTGCGGATCACCTGGAGCCGCTGCAGCGGCTTGGTAATAAAGTCATAGGCGCCTTTGCGCATGGCTTCGACGGCGAGCTCCACAGTGCCAAAGGCGGTGAGCAAAATAACTTCGACCGTCGGATCCGCTTTTTTCACGGATTCGAGCAGTTCAATTCCATTCAAAAAACGCATGCGCAAGTCGGTCAGTAACACGTCCACGGAGCCCCGCTGCACAAAGCGCAGAGCCTCTTCGGGATCTTGGAAAAGCGTGACTTTACCTCCATCGCTCTTGAGAATTCTCTCGAGCGATTCGAGGTTCGCCGGCTCGTCGTCGACGACAACGATGCGGTAATCTTGCATGCGAGTCTCCTAAACGGGGAACTGAAAATAAACGGTGGTGCCTTGGCCGATATTGCTTTCGCAATGGACGGAGCCATGGGCTTCTTCCACGATGGTGCGGGTGACCATTAGACCCAGGCCGGTGCCATCGGGCTTAGTGGTGAAAAAGGGCTGAAAGGTTTGTCGACGAGTAGAGTCGTTCATACCGCTACCCGTGTCGGCTACCTTGATCCGAAAAATATTCTGCTGCACTTCGGTGCTGATACTCACCTTGCCACCACGGGGCATCGCCTCGCGGGCATTGCGCAGCACATTCAGAATCGCTTGCTTGAGCCGGCCGCGCTCGGATTGCACGTAGAGCTCTTCGGGCCAGAGCGCGAGATCCACGTGGATTTGTTGCGAGCGGTTTTCCTCGGCATTGAAATCGACGATTTCCCGGATCAAGTCGTTGACCGGGGTGCGCGCAGACTTCGCGGGGAACCGAGCGCGCACCAAGTGGGTCTCGGTGAGCTGGTGCAGCCGCGCCACCTCGCGAGAGATGCTGCTCAAAGTTTTTTCCACTTCTGGGGACGCTGGCCTTAACTCCTCCTGCAACCAATCGATGTTCAGGTTGATGGAGTTGAGCGGGTTGCGGATTTCGTGGACGATTTCCGCAGAAAGCTGCCCGACGGCTGCCAGGCGCTCCGACTGCAAAAGATCTCTTTGCTGCTGTTGGATCTTTTTATCGCGCTCGGTCAGGGCCGAAAGCATGCGGTTGTACTGGCGCGCGAGTTCGGCGGTTTCTTGCTCGGTGCCGGCTTGCACTTTGAGCGGCTTTTCAAAATTCCCATCTGCCATTTGGCGGATATTTTCGAT
>JAIEOG010000254.1 GCA_019750655.1 bacterium | reverse complement strand
GCAAGGACTCTTAAGCCTAAGGAATGACCGGCTGGCGGGAATACGAAAGCCCGCCACGCTTGGGTTCCGTCGAGGCCACTCCGCGTTTGGCTTCCGTCTTGGGAGGCAAGCAGGGTTTGCGCCGGCTCGTGTCCCCAGGGCAATACCAGGTATCTTCCAGCTCCACTTGGAGCGTGCGAAATCCGCCGTAGTAGTGCTCGTACTGCAAATGATCCAAGGTGGATAAAACCGTGTCCTTACGGACTGGTTTTCCCTTTTTGGAAAACTCCGTCACTTTGAGTTTGTAGATCCGATAACTCGCTTCCGCGGGGTACGCGAACAAGCAAATAAGAAGAAGCCAGCGCATGACTGCTTATCGGCTAAAGCGTGTTTTTCACGTAGCCGGTTGCACGAGGCGCACACCGACAATCCCCACTTCGTAAAGCAGGTAGAGAGGTACCATCACCAAGACCATGGTGAGTGCGTCCGGAGAGGGCGTGGCCACGGCGGCCACCACTGCGGAAACCACCGCGGCGTAGCGACGGTTGCGCGTCAAAAAACTCGCATCCAAAACCCCAAACTTACCGAGCAGCACGAGCAGTACCGGCACTTCAAAAACAATCCCCAGCGCCAAGAGTAGCTTGAGCGTAAGCGAAAAATACTCGGTCAGCGTGATAATCGCACGCTCGTTGGGAGAGCCGAATTCGATCAAGAACTTATACCCGTAGGGAATCACCACCCAGTACGCGAACGCGAGTCCCACACCGAAACTCACCGTGCCAAAAGCCAAGAAGGGAATCAGAAAGCGCCGCTCATTTCGGTAGAGCGCGGGCGAAATAAAGCGCCAAAATTCATAGAGCAGGTACGGCGACATAAAGAAGCTTCCCGCCAAAACGCAGACCTTCAAGTACACGACAAATTTATCGGTGAGCCCAGTGTAGTAGAGGTGCGCCTCCCCTTCCGGCAAAAGCTCCGTGAGCGGCTTTTCGAGAAACGCCATGATGGGATCGATGAAAGCGTAAGCAATCGCAAAGCCCACGGCGATGGCAATGAGCGAGCGAAAAACCCCTGAGCGCAGCTCATCCAGGTGCTGCCACAAGGGCATCTGGCTGCGAGCCTCTTCCTCTAAATCGGGCATGGTTTACGGAGTTTCGGTAGTGGGAGTCGATTGGGCACGCGCAACGGTGTTCTTCGGCGTTTCCGTCGGGGGGCGCAGTGCGGAGGTTTCCTCTTCGCTGCCGCCTTCCAAGGCGCGCTTGAAGTCGCGGATGCCTTTGCCCATTCCACGCGCCAATTCGGGCAAGCGCTTGGGGCCAAAAACGAGCAGCGCCACTACGCCAATCACGACTATTTCTGCAGGTCCTAGTCCGAACATGCTCAAAAAACTACTCCACGGCCCCCGTTTTCGCTAGGGTTTCTTTGAGGTGAGAAAGTGACCGGTATCGCAGAGCTCGTTGTGATTGGGTGCGTGGTTTATCTTTGTGTCCGCTGGCGCCGCCTCAAGGACTTGGGCCCCACCGTTCGCGAGAGTGCGCGGGCTTTTTCGGAAGGCCTGAAGGGCCGTCGCCCGAGCCGTTTAGTCGAGCCCTACAAGGGCGAATCAAAGCCGAGTCTGCGCGACGGTATTTAAGAACTGTTAGCTTGCATCGATCCCAGAACCCAGTTAGTGCTCTGCATCATGGATAGAAACGGCAATGAACGCGTCAGCGGGCCAGTCGAACCATACACAATCACCCTCGACGACGATCCTATCGTCGCGAAGCTCATTGAGGCGGCACTCGGCACGCCTACCGTGGCTTTTCCGAGCGCTAAAGCGCTTTTGCAGGAAGGCCCCGCTCTCAATCCCGTCGCTATTTTCGTAGACGTACACCTGAACGACGAAAGCGGGATTGCAGCACTCCCAGAAATTCGCCAACGTTGGCGCTACTGCCCAGTCATTGTGATCACGGCCGATCCGGATGACAAAGCCCTCGCGGACGCTCTGACTTGCGGCGCGGACGATTTCATCATGAAACCTTTGCGCCCTCGTGAAGTAGTGGCGCGGCTCCAAGCCCGTTTGGCAGATCAAGCGTTGAAACAAAACACGCAGTCGGTCCGCTATGGCGATGTCCAACTCGACCAGGGATACCGCCTACTCCGCGGCCCGAAAGGCGAGCGCTATTTATCGCCGACAGAAATGAATTTACTCCTCGCTCTCATGCGCAGTGGCGGCACGACGCTCGAGCGCTCGATGCTCAAGAACCAATGCTGGGATCACATTGCAGTCAGCGATAACGCTCTCGATCGCAAAATCTTCGAAGTGCGCCGTGCCCTACTCGACGTGGGCAGCACCTGCACCATCGGCACGACGTACGGCGTAGGCTTCTACCTCGAGGCCGTTCAAGAGGAAGCGCGCGCGTGAGCCCCAGCTCCACGACCGAGCTTCCCACCATTGATACCGACCTAATTGAATCCTGGCGCTTCCTCGGAGAAGGCTCCGACGCTTTTATGCGCGATGTGATTCGCGTGTTCCAAGAGAGCTCTCCCCCGATCATTGAAGAACTCCGCCGCAGCGGACAAGCTCTAAATGCCGCTGCCCTTCAGCGCGGAGCGCATAAGCTCAAAGGCAGTGCCGCCAACCTCGGCGCGGTAAAACTCGCCGCAAGCTGTGCCGCACTCGAAGCAGCCGCCTCGGGCGGGGCTTCCGAAAAAGAAATCTGCTCACACATTGATTCGATTGTACCAGGAAGCGTTAGCGCGCTTGAGCGAACTCTTCCCCTCGTAAAGCTTAGTGCTTG
>JAIEOG010000196.1 GCA_019750655.1 bacterium | reverse complement strand
CGCGGCTTAGATTGTTTTTCATGGTGACGAGCGTGGGTCTGCCCGCGCCCGTCGCTAAAGCCACGTGTTTGAAACCCAGATCCCAAGCGTCGTCCAGAGTAAGCGTCCCGCCGAAGCGGACGCCCCCGTAGAAACGCGTGTTGTGTCGGCGCAAGAGCGTTAGATAAATGAGTCCCAAGAAGTTCTTATCCCACCGCACGGTGATGCCGTATTCACTTACCCCGCCAAACCCGCGCAGCACGCGTTCATCGAGTTCGCGTGTTAAGTCGGAATATTGCTTAATGGGCTTCGGGAAACTCTTTCCTTTTCCTGTCAGCTCGTCGGAAAAGGGCTCGATCTTCAGGCCGTCGATCCCCACGACGCCAAAGCCCTCATTAGAGAGATAGTGGCTGAGCGTGTAGCCGGCGGGCCCAAGCCCCACGACCAGCACGTCATTGCCATGGTAAGGCAGCGCATAAGGCCGTTGGCGGTTTAAAGGGTTCAAACGCGTCATGAGCCCGTAAATTTCGACCCCGTAGGGTAGGTTCAGGACCTCGACCAAAACGGCGGTCTCGTTCTCGGGGATATTTACGGGTTCCTGCTTCTGGAAAATGCAGGCCTTCATGCACTCGTTGCAAATGCGGTGGCCGGTGCCCGGGCAAAGCGGGTTGTCCAGAATGACCATGGCAAGGGCAGCCAAGGGCTCGCCCTTTTTGCGCAGCCAATGCATTTCCGAAATGCGCTCGTCGAGCGGGCAGCCCTGCAGAGCGATACCGAGAGGGTTTTTCTTAAAGCCGCCTTCTTTTTCTACGAAACCTTTGGAGCAAGAGTCCTTCTCGCGTTGGTGGCAATAGAGGCAGTAATCGATCTCGCGCAGGATCTGCTTTTGGCCCATGCGCCGGTCGGTCAGCTTGAAGCCGTCACGCGGCCGGAGGTGGGTGTTTTTCACTCGGTGTTCGGGAATGCCGAGTGGGCCGGGATCCGTTGGCACCAAGTTTTCAAATTCGACTTTCTCGGGCCGGTGGTACGAAACCCACCCATCGATATAGCTCAAGCGCTTCGGATCGGTGTGCACATGGACGCACCAGTCTTCGAAGAGTTTCAAAGCTTCCTGGATTTTGCCTTCTAAGTGCGAACCTGCGAGAGGAGAGCAAAAACTTTGAGCGCGGCTTTGTTCTACAGGGGAGAGGAGTTCCTTTTTAATTTTCTTGGAACAATCGAGGAGAAAGAGCACTGCCTTAGCGAAGCGGGCTTCATCGTCCCCGCGTGAATCTTCGGGCTCTTGCGCCCGCATGCCTTGGACGAGCTTATCTACCGCGATGAACTCGGCTTCGCCCATCGGGGGATCGGTAAAGCGCTTGAAGACGCGTGTTTTCAAAAACTCGTTTTTGAAGCGGAAGATCGGATCGAGCGCGAGCGTCTGGTTGCGGATGCGCGCCACATCGGCGGTGATGTGAAAAAGGCGGGCGACGAATTCCCCGTAGCGGTGGGCGACATCGATGAGCGCTTGCGACTTCTGCGGCTCGGAGATCCCAGGGGCGTGGGCAGCCTCAAACCGAGCCCGCAGCCCTGGCTCAGCCGCCTCGGCTTGGCGCCAGAACTCCTCGTAGAGTCCCTTCAGCCTGGCGGGCTGGTAGAGGTGGGAAAAGCGGTATCCCGGCACCCCCAGGGCGAAATCTTCTAAGCGTTCAGAATGGGCCATGTGGCCCTTTTAATATCGGGGGGCAAAACCGACGTCAAACAACCCTACTTTGATCTCCCGAGGAGCCTGAAGAGGCCTTGTTCCGCAAACTCCCAGGGGACGTTTATTACGGTGTCTACGCGTCTCTTGGCTAGGATGAGATGGGCTACGCACCCAAGGGTCGTTCCGATTCGGCGCGACCATGCCTCATGGTTTTCCCCGGAGACAAGCTTTGCTAAAGCTCCCAGCACTTTCACTTTCCTGGGTGGGCTACCCTTGGCAATAGCCAGTTTGAAGAGGCGGACAACCGTCTCTTTAAACAGACGGTCGCGCTCTATAATCTCGGTTAAAAACTCAGTCGGGCTCCCAGCGCGAGTTCCCGCTAAATAAAAGCGGCGGATCGGGGCTGAGAGCTTGTTTTCTGCTATCTCTCGAACGAAATCCGCAGGCCAGAGGGAATGGGGCCGCCACCTGCTCCAAAGGCCAGCGTTCTGCAAAACATGCCAAGTATGCAGTGTGCAAGGTTCATGTTTGGTGCCGACCCAAGGTTCAAAGCCACGTACAGCTTGCTGAAGGAGAAGGCGTTTCTGTTCGGGGGTGGCTTCTAATTCAATCCAAAGACCGGGCGGCAGAAAGTCGGTTTTTTCATGAACGATCCCATACCGATCGGACCGATAGCCATAGGCATATAAGAAGGTTCGCCCTTCAGGAGGCTCTATCGGGTGCCATATTTTTTCGATATTGGCGACAGCCTTTTCATCTGAAAGGGCCTGGAAGCTTCTGAGCTGTGCTGTGACAGGTGAGGAAGGTGGGGTGATAACTAAAAGGAGCTTTTCGGTATCTCCCGTTGTGGCAGTAACGGAGATTCTTTCTCCTCCCGCCAAGTGGATTACGGGAAGGTTTTCGAAGGCGGCTGTGGCCAGGCGAGCGACGAGGAGAGTCGCTAAAAAGCAATACTTCATGAAAAGAGCAGGGCGCACACGTTCCTCGAGTCAGGGGGCTTTACCACCGGCCACGAGGGGGATCAAGACTAGGTAGTCGGTACTAGTTTATTTATCGCCTTTGAGGCGATTGGAGAGCTTTTTCAGAGAGTCA
>JAIEOG010000406.1 GCA_019750655.1 bacterium | reverse complement strand
AAAACGGTTAATCGAAGTGCGCCAATCCTGCCGGAACAAAAGCAAGATCGCGGAAATCAAGGTTCCCGCATGGCCGATACCGATCCACCAAACGAAGTTGATGATGTCGAAACCCCAACCTACCGGGATATTGATCCCCCAGATCCCGACGCAATACTTAAACAGAAGGCCGATCGTCATGAACAGCAACATCAATAAGCTGAACGCGAGCGTGAAGCCCAACAACCAACCTGGCCGGATCTTCTCTTTAACGACGATGTCGTTAATCTTGTCCGAAACGCTGGCGTAGGAGTGGCCCGGGGCCAGAACCTCTTCGCCGGTAAATTCAGATTTACTCATGGCTGTTCCCCCCGGCATCAAGCGCTGGGTTCGGGTTATTCACTTTCCCCAAGTACGATGTCCGTGGACGCGTGTTGAGCTCACCCAGCAGCGCGTAGTTGGTGCCCTGTGCCTTCGCTAGAGAGACAAGGCTCTTGGGATCCGAAATATCACCGAAGGTAATCGACTGAGACGGGCAAGCCGCTTGGCAGGCCGTAACGACTTCACCGTCTTGGATTTTGCGACCTTCGTTCTTCGCCTGGATGCGCGCAGAACTAATACGCTGCACACAGTACGTGCACTTTTCCATGACCCCGCGGCTCCGGACAGTGACGTCCGGGTTTTGGACCATCTTGGTCGTCGGAGTAATGGTGTTCGTGTACTCGAAGAAATTGAAACGGCGCGCGTGCCACGAACAGTTGTTCGAGCAGTATTTCGTGCCCACGCAACGGTTGTAGACCATGTTGTTGAGGCCTTCGTTGTCGTGGACCGTTGCACCGACCGGGCAAACGATTTCGCAAGGAGCGGCTTCGCAGTGGACACAGGCCACGGGCTGGAAGTGCGTCTTGGGGTTTTCCGTTTCACCTTCGAAGTACCGGTGGATTTTAATCCACTGCATCGAGCGACCACGATCGGCTTCGACCTTACCGACGACGGGGATATTGTTCTCCGCCTGGCAAGCCACCACGCAGGCATTGCAGCCATTGCAGGTGTTGAGGTCAATCGTCATGCCCCATTGGTAATCGGCTTCGCCTTTCGGCGCATATGCACCACCAGAGTTGCCGACATCGTGGCCTTCTAGTGCTTTCGGCAAATGCTCGTGCTGGTGCGCCCAGTGCGGGTGCTCCAAGTGGTGCGCCAACGTGGCAGTGCGAATCAGTTCGCGGCCTTCCATGCTGTCGTGCATCTGGGTGCAGACGACTTTGTACGTCCCTGCCCCTTTGAAGAATTCCACGCCCGTCACAGACCAGGGGGTCGCGGCCAGACGCAGCTTATAAGCGTCAAAACCTGCGCCATTGCCCAAGCGGCCTGCCTTCGTGCGGCCGTAGCCGAGCGCTAAGCTAATCGACTTATCGGCGTGGCCAGGGAGGATGCGCGCTGCCACTTCCAGCGTGCGCTCACCGGAGGTGATGTGCATCTTCTGGTTGTTCTCGATGCCCATTTCCTTAGCGGTTGCAGGGCTGATGAAAGCAGCGTTGTCCCAGACAGTGAGCGTGATCGGCTTCGGCAATTCTTGGAGCCAACCATTATTCGCAAAGCGTCCGTCGAACACCGTCGCATCCGGACGCAAAACGAGTTCGCAGAGTTCCGAACTGGGAGCCGGGCCGAGTTTCGCCCAAGCGCTTTCGCCTCGCAGACCCGGGCGCTTTACAGCGCTCTCAGTGCCCGCAATCACGCCGGCATTGAGTGTCTTCACCCACCAGCGATCAAAATCGCCACTCGCTTGGGATTTCCAATGCGCGCGGACGAGGTCATAACCATTCGCCAGCACGCCCCCCAAAGCTGCCACGACTTCGTGGTAGGACTTGCCGCCGAAAATGGGGGCAATCAAGGGCTGCACAATTGAAGCCGTGCCCTCATACGCGCGGGCATCGCTCCATTGTTCGAGGTAATGCGCTTCCGGAATATGGATGTTGCAGGCAGAACCCGTTTCGTCGAGGTGCGTGCCACAATGAACACGGTTTTTTACCTTCGCGAGGGAGGCGCCGAAATCCAAGTCGGCCGGCGCGGTGTAGACCGGGTTGCCACCCAAGATCACCAGCGTCTCGACCTTGCCCGAACGCATATCGCCGACGAGCTGTTGCAAGGATTCTACTTGAGAACCCGGGCGCGCTTCGACCGGAGCGATATAACGAACTGTTTTGCCCGCAGCTCCCAAGCGGCTGTTGATCGCGTGAGCCAGCGCTTGCGTGACTGGCGATTGCCAGGCCCCCGCAACCACCAAGGCGTCCGGGCCAGCAGCTTTGAGATCTTCCGCTACGGCCTTGACCCATTTCGTCTGGGCTTCGGAAAGTGCCGTCACACGCGTGACCGAAAGACCGCATGCTTGGGCCACGGCCCCTGCGATGTTTTCAATCTCTCCTGCGCGCGCCGGCAAGCGGTGGTCCGCCATCGCACCCGTCGCGCTCGGCGAGGGCTCCACGGCGTACAAACGGCTCATCGTCTTTTTCTCCGCCGTCAAACGGCGGGATTCTGCGAAATCGCGTGAATAACGAGGAATCGACGGCTCGCTCAAGAAATCTGCGTCGAGCGCGAGAACGACTTTTGCGGCCTTGAAATCGTAAACTGGGGTGACATCCTCGCCAAAGGCCATCAAGGCCCCGGCACGCTCTTGATCGCGGTGCACGGCTTCGAACTGGTGCCAGCGCGCATTCGGTAGGCGCTTCATCAATTCTTCGAGCGGTACGGTTTGGGTCTTGCCTGCGCGAATAT
>JAIEOG010000066.1 GCA_019750655.1 bacterium | reverse complement strand
AATCTTTACCGTCGCGGCCGGCGCGGCCCATTTCTTGGTAGTAGCTCTCGATATTCGCCGGCATTTGGTAATGGATGACCAAACGGACATCCGGGTGATCGATCCCCATTCCAAAGGCATTGGTGGCGGCCAAGATGCGCGTAGCGCCTGATTCGTAGTCGCGTTGCTGCTGGAGGCGGTTCTCCGCGCTGAGGCCTGCGTGGTAAAAACCCACTCCACTAAAGCGCTGCCCGAGAGTGGCGCTGAGCTCTTCGGTTTGTTTGCGGGTGCCACAATAGATTAAGACGCGCCCTTGGGGCGTTTGCTCAAGACCCGCTTGCACGAGATCGAGTTTCGCGCCGTCGTTTTCGCAAGACTCCACCTGGCTATAGAGATTTGGACGGTAGAAGCCGTGAATATGGCGGTCGGGCTTGCGCAGGCCGAGTTTGGCCGCGATGTCTTTGAGCACCATGGGTGTGGCTGTCGCCGTGAGCGCTAAGATGGGAACGTCCGGCCGAAGCTCGCGCAGCAGGGAGAGCTTGTAATAGTCTTTGCGAAAGTCAGGCCCCCACTGAGAAACACAGTGGGATTCATCCACGGCAAAGAGCGAAATCTTCTGCCGGCGCACCCATTCACCGAAACCTTCTTTCTGCACGCGCTCGGGAGAGAGGTAGAGCAGAAAATTCGCCTCTTTCTGCAGGCGTTGGAAAAGCGCGCGCTTGTCGGTCATGGTTTGGCCCGAATGCACATAGCCACTCGGAACGCCCAGAGCAGTCAACGCACGGACTTGGTCTTCCATCAGTGCAATCAGAGGGGAGATGACGACCACAATGCCCTCACGCAGCACGGCGGGGAGCTGGTAGCAGAGCGATTTGCCGCCACCCGTGGGCATTACGGCCAGCGCATCGTTGCCCGCTAAGAAAGATTCGATGACTTCTTTCTGGCCCGTGCGAAAATGTTCCAAACGGAATCGGGACTGGAGTGTTTGCTGGAGTGCGTCGGGATGCGTCTGTGCCACGCGAAGTTCGTACCACGGCCCGAAGCGTTCGAGAACGGCTGAGGGGGAGCGCCGCAAGAAACTTGGGCGTTGACACCCGCGCCACACTGAAAGAATTTACAGACTATTTATGAATAAAATCAAAGTAGCTAAGCCGATTGTGGAACTCGATGGCGATGAAATGACTCGGATCATCTGGTCCGAGATCAAAAAGAAGCTCATCCTGCCTTATCTCGATGTGAATCTAATGTACTTCGATCTGGGGATCGAAAACCGCGACAAGACTTCCGATCAAGTCACTCTCGATGCCGCGAAAGCGATTAAAGAACACGATGTCGGTGTGAAATGCGCGACCATCACGCCCGACGAAGCGCGTGTAAAAGAGTTTGGTCTTAAGAAAATGTGGAAAAGCCCCAATGGCACCATCCGCAATTACTTGGGCGGTACGGTTTTCCGTGAGCCCATCATTTGCAAAAATGTGCCGCGGCTCGTTCCCAACTGGAAAAAGCCCATTGTCGTCGGCCGTCACGCCCATGCCGATCAGTACAAAGCGACGGAAATGAGCATCCCCGGCTCGGGCACGCTCAAGCTCGTGTTTGAACCCGCAGGCGGCGGCGCGCCTACGGCGATGGAAGTCATGAAGTTCGATAGCGCAGGCATTGGTCTTGCGATGTACAACACCGACGAATCCATCGAAGGCTTCGCGCGTTCTTGCTTCATGTACGGGTTGTCCAAGAACTACCCCGTCTACCTTTCGACTAAGAACACGATTCTGAAAGTTTACGATGGCCGCTTCAAGGACATCTTCGCTCGGATTTTCGAAACGGAATTCGCCGCGAAATTCCAAGCCGCTGGCCTCGTCTATGAACACCGTCTTATCGACGATATGGTCGCGCAAGTTTTGAAGTGGGAAGGCGGAATCGTCTGGGCCTGCAAAAACTACGACGGCGATGTGCAGTCCGACACCGTCGCACAGGGCTTTGGCAGCTTGGGAATGATGACTTCTGTTCTGATTTGCCCCAATGGGCGGACGATTGAGACAGAAGCAGCTCATGGAACAGTGACGCGTCACTACCGCGAACACCAAAAGGGTAAGGCCACGAGCACCAATCCCGTCGCCAGCATCTTCGCTTGGACGCAGGGTTTGGCCCACCGTGGAAAACTCGACAACACGCCCGATGTGACGCGTTTCGCCCAGGCCTTGGAAAAGGTCTGCGTGGAAACGATCGAAGCGGGCGCCATGACGAAGGATCTCGCCGTTACAATCCACGGGAACAATGTCCCGGCCGGGTCGTACCTCAACACGGGGGATTTCCTCGACAAGCTAGCTTCGAACCTCGAGAAAAAGCTCACAAAATAGGCTTTTATTCATGCCGCAAAGCGGCCTGGAGAATTCTGGACGTCGGCCCCCGCTCTGGTAAATTGGATTCCTTTAGGGGGATCTATGCGGGGAACTAGCCTGTTTTGGGGCTTTGTCTTAGTGAGCCTGGTGGGCCTGGCCTTAGGGCCCGAAGCCTTCGGCTTCGCGGGCTCTTTGCCGATGGCCGAGGGGGGCACGGACTCTCCTGAATCCATGAAGCCGCTTCTGCTGATCTTGCTTGCCACCGCCGCCGTTTTCCTTTCCTATCGCCTCGGCGTTGGAATTCGAGAAGGAGCTTAAGCAATGCGTTCAGGAAACCCAGTTCTCACGGATAAAACGTTCCGCGATCTTGCTGCCCGTGGCACCGAGCAAATGACCATCAGCGGGACGGTGAACAAAACCTTCCT
>JAIEOG010000081.1 GCA_019750655.1 bacterium | reverse complement strand
CATCCGTCGCCTGCTCACGTACCCAGCGATCGAGCTTAGGGCCGGCGGGGTAGGGCAATCCTAAGAGTTTACCGACTTTGTCGAAGGCTTCTCCGGCCGCGTCGTCCAGCGTACCACCGAGCCATTTCGCATCGGTGGCGCTGCGGACGTGGAAAATTTCCGAGTGGCCGCCACTCACAATCAAAGCGATCCAAGGAAAAGCCGGAGCCGTACCACCTTCGAGAGCCGCTAAAGCCGGAGAGTAAAGATGCGCGCGCAAGTGGTCTTGCACGGAGAAAGGTTTGCCTAGGGCGAAGGCGAGAGACTTCACATACGTCACTCCCACTAGCAGTGCGCCGATTAGGCCAGGCCGGTGGGTCACGGTGAAGTGATCGATTTGATCCGCGCGCACACCCGCTTTTGCGAGGGCCTGCTCTACTGCCAAGGGGAGCGCTTTTAGGTGCTCGCGGCTCGCGATTTCGGGGACGATGCCGCCGAAGGCCTGCATCTGATCCACATGCGAAAGCACGACGTCGGAGAGCAGGCGCCACCGCTCAGTGTCGACCACCGCCGCACAGGATTCATCGCAGCTCGTATCTACAGCTAAAATCAGCACAAGCTATGGGAGTACCTGGAAATGGAGCTTAAAGGAAGCGCTTACGGAGAACCCACGGGTTGGGGGCTGTGAGTGTCGCTGGGATCCCAGTCGGGAGAGTAATCGGCTGGGCCACCATCGCCGTCGTCATCGTTCCCTTCGTTTGCCCACTCCGGCAAGCGGAAGGTCACAATCAGGCGAGGCTTGGGCAGTCCCGCCGTTCCAGACTTGAGTAGTAGAAAATCGAAATCGCCCTCGGGCGCAAAAGCCTGCACTGGCAGCGATGCTTCGACTTCTTCTTTGAGCTTTTTTAACCGCGCGAGCTTCATCCGCACACGCCAGCGCTCTAGGAATGTCATCGTATTGATATGGTCATCGAGCGCGAGCCCCTGGCCCAAGGCGGGAGGGGCAAAGTCGCCCATCGGGAGATTCCAAATCTCTTCCAAAGTCGACAGCGAAAGACGCACGCCCGTGCCCCAATAAAGCCATTCGGGAGCTTTGGTTGCCGAGCGGCCAATGCTGTACGCCTTCTCAAACATCTCGGGGAGCTTCGCGTTTTTCGGATTATTTCCGTCGCGGTGGTACCCCAGGCGCCAGGCGTAATCGAAGGGCATGCGAAGCCCTACAAGAGCCGCAATGCCTGCAACTGTCCAAGCGACCGGGTTGTGCGTGCCCATGGCTGTCTGGGCGACGCCGAGAGCCGCGCAGGCGCCGAGGCAGACCTGGCCGAAATACGAGGCCAGTACGCGTTCGCGCACCGTGACGGCCTCCGAGCCCGCGTGGGCGTAGGCTTCGGTTTTATCGTAGAAGCGATCGAGAAAGGCCGAGATGCGGTCTTCTCCATCGTAAATGCCGACGAGGGTTTCGGATTTCTTCAGGCCTTCTTTGAGTTCACTAAGGCGGTTGCCGATGGCTTCCTCGACGGAAGGCGAAAGCCCTTCGCTATCAGCGATGAAACGCGCGCTCGCATTCACTTTCGGGTAGCGGTTAAAGCGTTCGGTGAGGAGGCGCTCGATGGTGCTCGAAGCCGTGCATTGCGTGGATTCCAGGCAGACGCGTTTTCTCCCCAGAGGCGGCAGTGTTTCGAAAAAACTAGCAAGAAGGGCTGCGCAGGGCCGGCTCCAGAAAAGATTCGACGCCAAGGTGGGCGTTTTAGCTTGCGCAAACGTCCCCCAGAAAACCAAAAGAAGTATCCACCGACCCATCCCGAAGGCGTACCAAAGCGGGGTCTAGTGGTAAATATTATTTAGATTAACGTCGCCGGTGGGCGGGTTTTGGATGGGGCCCTGCTGGCCATTGCTGTCGCGGACGACCATGGTGCGCATCAAGGCGTCGAAGGAAATGAATTTCACGCTGTAACCAATCCGGCCACGGCGGCCTTCCGGAGCCCAGCCGCTGTTGACGAGATCGCGGTTTGCAAATCCGAATTCGACTTCGCGTCCGCCAATAACGGGCAAGTCGCTCGCGATTTCCACGGCGTGGGAGGCTGGGCCTTCTTCCGCGTAGCGCAAGCCACCGTAGTTTGAACCCGATTCTGGGGAAGAGACAGGGATGTAGCCTGGGCCTCTCTGGCGGCCAGACGTTTGGAAATAAGCCGGTGTCCGAGGTTCCGGTGTGTTCACGATCTGGTTATTGCCGTCTGAAGCTTCGAGGTAATCCGGGTAAAGCGCCATGGCGTAATTCGGTTCAGACCAATCGTCTTGGCGATTCGGGTTGGGGAAAATCGTGTACATCATCGCATCGAAAACAGTAGGTGCTGTGATCGCGCGCAGAGCCGTTTTCAGCTCGCCACCTTTGCCGGCGTCTGGCCAGCCGGCATTTTGCTCGCCTTCAGGCAGGCCGCCGCCGTTGTATGGGTGCAGGGCATCGAAGAGTGCGAGCATTTTCGTGCTGCGAGCCAGCCCGCGCTGATCGCTTGGGGTGAAACGGAAATTGAGGAAGCGGCTGTTTTGCCCGACGCCGGAACCCGCAGGTAATAAAGGATCCGCCGAAGGATCCGGACCGACGCGGCTGCCGAAAGGTTTCGCTGCGGCGAAGGCTTGGAGCGTGGGGAAGGCGGCATCAATCCAACGCTGGGGCATGAAAAGCATGCGTGGTTTAGAAGTCAGCTTCACTGCGAAGTACGTCACGATGGTTTGATCTTTGCTGAAAGCCGCG
>JAIEOG010000260.1 GCA_019750655.1 bacterium | reverse complement strand
TCTTGAATCCTTGCAGGGGCTCTTTGTCACACGGATATTACTCGCGCGCGACGAGCTCAAGCGGCAGATGAGTCTTGAGTTGGCTCCTCTTTCAACCGAAGATCTGGAGCAGCGAGACAGTTCGCAGGTGCAGGCTGCAGCGGATATCTTTCTACATGAAGAACTAAACATTCCATACTATTATGGGATCGATCGATTGTGCGTGCTGGCCACGAACAATGTAGAAGAATTGCTATCGTTGGCGGCGGCTCTATACGACGGATTGAGGGCAAAACAGATTCTTCGACGACCTGAAATACTACTGTCCCCGCAAGAGCAGGAAAAGCTGCTTAGAGAGGTCGCGAGGAAGAAGCGTGAGTTTATCCCTAAAAATCATACAGAAGGAACTCGCGCGCAGCGGCTGCTCGATTCAATCGGTTCCTTTTGCCGTGACCGCACGTTTGTCCCAAACGCCCCGTATGCTCCCGGCGTGACCGGCGTACGCCTATCTCAAAACGAGCTATACAAGCTGCGGTCAGGCAGCCATAAGGAATTTGGGGCAATACTTCGACGAGTTTTGGCCGAATGTGTTGCTGAGAATCTATTGGTGTCGCGCGCAAGTGCCGCCAGCACCGCCCGGGATGGCGGCACAGTATTCTATTTGAATCGTACCCTCTGCGCGCATTACGGCCTGCCTCTCCAAATGGGAGGCTGGCAGGACCAGACGCTGGAGAGCTTGATCGAATGGATGGAAAAGGGACGTATCCCAGCTCGGCGGAACCTTTTGGAGGCTCGATAGATGTTGTGGCGTCAGTATGTATTTCGCCGTGGCCAAGAGGTCTACAGCACTTGGGACCGGCTATTCGAGCACCGGCCGATTCGTCTGTTGTTCATCTCGGGACGCGGATTTGACCTCCGCTCCCAACGTGTGATGAATGCGTTCATTGAAAATGTACGGGAGTCGCGCCACAACATTCAAGAGGCCAAACTCCTCCTTGTCGGCTTCAGCGGTTACCAACTAAGCCAAGAGTTGATAGACCAAACGGAAGAGAACGCTAGGGCGCTGGAATCGTCATTCGCTGGGATCGGCTCTACGGAAACTATTTCGATAGGATCGGGAACGATCGAGGAAGACGATGTAAGCGCAAGTACCTCACTCCGCCTCGGCGCGAACGCGGTGCTGACACACGTGAGTGATCAGACGGATATTATCCTCGACGTAAGTTCGCTACCTCGCGTGGTTTACCTTGCCTTGCTGACTGGACTTCTCCACAAGCTGATTCCCGACAAGAACAAACCCGATGCTTTATTTGCCGGTGGTGTAAATCTTCAAGTGCTGGTTGCTGAGGACGCAGCCCTTGACGCGACAATTAGATCTGAAGATCCGAGTAACGACCTGATTCTAATTCCGGGATACTCTAGCGCCCTTCATGCGGAAAGCTTTCAAGAGAAGCCCCTTGTATGGTTCCCTGTCCTGGGGGAAAACAGAGTCAGCCAATTGCAGAAAGTCATGAGTTCAGTGATTCCGACTAACGCCGAAATCTGTCCGATTCTCCCCCATCCGTCCCAAGATCCACGGCGAGCAGACAGGCTTCTGGCCGAGTACCGACAACCCCTGTTCGACGCGCGCGAAACTCCGACAACAAACATACTATACGCTCACGAAGCGCATCCTTTCGAGGCTTACCGTCAGCTTTTCGGAGCGATGCGGCGATACCGCGACAGCCTCAGCATCATGGGAGGATGCAGGCTTGTTGTGACGCCGCTTGGAAGCAAACTAATAACGTTAGGCGTTGGACTCGCCTGCTTTGAAATACGGCCATCCGATATGGGTGCAGATTACGGAATCGCGATACCTTATGTAGAACCTACGCGATACGTGGCTTCACCCGCCGCGTTGCGAGCGTCCAACCCCGAGATCTCCTGTTTGCTACTTACAGGTGATGCCTATGATCCCGGCGCCCTCGCAGCGGTTGGTCAAAATCCTACGCCAGTGAAATTGTAAAGAGAAATCAATTCGTCGCAAGACCCTATGCAGGTTCCTTTGGTCGCATCGAAGCGACCGGCAGTGCTTCCGTGTGACGCTCGGAAGGTGCAAACTTTCTGCACAAACTCGTTCACTAACGGTTCTAGAAGCGCAAGGAAACACTCGGCTGCCCAATCGTGATGTGATCTGCGGTGATCGGAGCGTAAGTGGTCAGCGAGGGCGATTCTGGATTGCAGCAGAAGGCTGCAGCGCCAAGCGCAATGAGCCAGATGCGACCACGGGTGTATGGTGCACAATCCGGAGGTTGGCAATTAACCTAGAAAAATCGGTTGTGGGTCGACCGCATGTGCCGATTGGCCCTTAAACCCCTGATAATGGGGCGCATGGCGAAGAGCGAGAAGGAATGGGCGGCTCACCCATTGGGTGAGCCGCTTTTAGACTTGCCGGAACTGCCTGGCGAGCATCGTGTGGACACCCCCGGCGGGGCGGTGCATGTTCGTTGGGAAGCGGACTCGGAAGTAACAGCGCACGGCTCGCTGACTTACTTTTTGGAATTCCTGAAGACGAGCCGGTTATGGGAGAACTGGGTTCGGGATTGTCCGTTGACGTACAGTTCGCCGAACGCGCCGAAGAAGGAAGAAATTCTGGGAACGATCCTGCTCAGCGTGCTTTCCGGGCACAAGCGCTACGCCCACATCACGAGCATGCGGCAGGACCGTGTATTGCCCGAGTTGCTTGGAATCGAATGCCTGCGCAGCG
>JAIEOG010000117.1 GCA_019750655.1 bacterium | reverse complement strand
ACGGCGCCCTGTGTGGACCTGGTGTCGCAGGAAGACTACGCCAAGCAAATCCAAGAAGCCGTCCTCTTTCTCAAGGGCAAGAAACAGCAGCTCGTTTCTGGACTGAAGAAGGAAATGCAGGCCGCATCCGACGCACTGGAATATGAAAAGGCGCGTTCCATTCGAGACAAGATCGAAGGCATCGAGAAGCTGACCGAGAAACAAGACGCCGTCCAAGTCGATAAGCACAAAGACATCGACGTCATCGGTTGCTATTTGGGCGAGCAGGAAATCCAATGGGTCGTGCTTTTTGTCCGCAATGGTTTCTTAACGGGCCGGCGCGCGGAGAAGATCAAAATCCCTCTCAATGCCGATGAGAGCCTGCAGGGTTTCTTGGAACAGTTCTATACCGTTTCTCTGATCCCCGACGAAGTCTGGATTACCGACGATTTCCCAGGACGCGAGATTTTGGAGGAAATGCTTTCGCTCAAAGCGAATAAAACCGTGCGCGTGCAGGTAAAGCGCGGGGAGAAACCTCTGCGGCTCTTGGGCATGGCCCAGGAGAACGCGCGGCTGATTTTCCACCAGTCGCTGAACAAGCCCGCTTCGGCCACCGAGCAACTGCAGCGCGCTTTGCACCTGCCCGAGCCCCCACACTCGATTGAAGGCATCGACGTTTCGAATTTCCAGGGCAAAGACCCAGCAGTGGCTCTCGTGCATTTTGCCGATGAGCGTCCGCTCAAAAGCCGTTACCGGCTTTACTACCCGCGTACGGTCGAGGGACCGAATGACTTTGCGATGATTCACGAAGCCGTCCTGCGGCGTTTCAGCAAAGCGGATCCACCACCTCCGGATTTATTGATGATCGACGGCGGCAAAGGGCAATTGGCAGCGGCAGTGAAGGCGCTCGAAGAATGCGGTTGTACAGCCCCCGTCTGCTCGTTAGCGAAAGCGCGGACTGAGAGCGGCTTTACTCGCAAGGATGTCCAACGCAGTGAGGAGCGCGTCTTTCTGCCGAACCGTAAAAACCCCGTTGTTTTGAAACCAAGCGATCCCGCTTTGCTGCTTCTGCAACGCGTCCGTGACGAAGCGCACCGGTTTTCCGTTGTGAGCCATCAACGGCGGCGCACCAAATCCGCAACAACGGGCAGCCCACTGGAGGACATCCCAGGGATTGGGGAGAAAACAAAAGAGAAGCTGCTGAAGCACTTTGGAAGCGCGCAAGCACTTGGCCAGGCAACACTAGAAGAACTCCAACAGCTAGGCGTTTCCACGCCAGTAGCTGAGCGGATTCTGGAACGTTTCGCGGGCCCCATCGAACCCGCACCGCGCGAAGAAGAATGAGTTTCCAAACGGGATTTGCCCCGTAGCTGATTCAGAGATATGGGATCCGCATGAAGTTTTTCCCATCTCTGGTTGCCCTTTTAGCTTTCGCTCCCTGCCTCCACGGTAAAAATGTATCCTCCGACCGCTCATTCACCGCAAAGTGGTACAAGCCAGCGATTCGAAGTGCGAGCGCTGAAAAATTCTGTGGCGTTGATTATTTGGATGCGGTGGACGCAATTACCAACCACGCTATCCGTAATGCCGAGACGGTGAAGCTAAAAAGAGCGATCGATGTGCTACTCAGCCGAATCCCCGAAGAAGAAATCGATCAAATCGGAGATTTTGAAGATGTAAAGACGCTGGTTTTGGAGAGCCATCCCCAGGCTCGATTGGAGATGCGGGAAGCGAATATTCCTTGGATCCGGATTCGGTTGGACGCCCAAACTGATTTGGCGGCCACTTATTACCACAATGGCATGGTCCTCCAACTCATTGAGTCACTTTCCAGAATGCCTCACTACTTCAAAACCACGTTGAAAAAAGCCCTGCCCAAGAGGTTAGCCGATCGCGTAGCGGAAAAGACCACCGGCCCTGCCATAGAACAGGAGCTTAAATTCTTCCCCGCCTTTTGGCTTAGGGGAAGAGGGACAAGCAGTGATCTAGTCTTTCTAGGCGCTGTAGCAAAAGAGACTGACGAAAAGCTGCCCATCCTCACTCCAAGCCCCACAGCCTTTACTTCCCAAACCGCTTGTAATGAATTGATCGTGGACCGCTACACTGAAGTCTCGGGGTCTTCGACACCGGTTGTGATTTCTTGGCGAGTGCCGGAGCCTTAGCCCTTGTAGTTTTTCTTCAGGCCCTTCCAACAATCTAGGTAGTCCGATTGCAGAGTGCCACCCTTAAGTGCCGCCTCGGTGGGCTGGAGCACGTAACGGGTTTCAAACATGAAGGCCAAAGTACCTTCGATGTAGTGCGGTTCGAGTTTCGCCGTGCTGGCTTTTTCAAACGTCTCAGCGTCGGGGCCGTGGCCGGAGAAAGCATTGTGCAAGCTGCTGCCCCCGGGTGCGAAGCCCTTTGCTTTTGCATCGTACTGGCCATGGATAAGGCCCATCCACTCACTCATCATGTTGCGGTGGAAGTACGGCGGGCGGAAAGTATTTTCGGCGACCATCCAACGGGGCGGGAAGATCACGAAATCTAAATTCGCTACGCCCGGCGTTTCCGAGGGCGAGGTCAGCACCGTGAAAATCGACGGATCCGGATGGTCGTAGCTTACAGTGCCGATCGTGTTGAAGCGCGTGAGGTCGTATTTGTAGGGCGCGTAATTGCCGTGCCAGGCGACGACATCCAAAGGGGAATGATCCATCGGGGCACTCCATAATCCGCCGCCGAACTTCGCAACGAGTGTGAATTT
>JAIEOG010000374.1 GCA_019750655.1 bacterium | reverse complement strand
TCTTCAGATCTGCGATCTTTTGCTCAATCTCTTGCCGCAAAAACTAGTAGATCAGTTCCTGTTCAACTGGCAGGCTCTGGACACCTCGCGAGGGGCAGGGATTTACAGATGCAAGAAATTTGGAATCAGCTTCCGGAAAACTTACCGCGTCCAACGGATGATGGGGCAACAGATCATCTAAATAACCTTGAGATTCCTAGTATTGATCTGCCTTCAACGCAGGGTGGGTCCGTTCATTTATGGGCGGCCTTTCAGGGGCCCTCGGTCCTGTTCATTTACCCCAGGGCGGGCAACCCGATCGCACCAAATAAAAACCCCGCTTTGTGGGATACGATTCCCGGGGCAAGGGGCTGCACTCCTCAATCATGCGGGTTTCGAGACTTAATGCAAGACTTCCGCGCCTTAGGTGTAAATGTATATGGCTTGAGTGTGCAGTCTCCCACCATCCAACTTGAGTTTGTTCAACGGAATCACATCTCATTTCCGATCCTCAGCGATGCTCAATACAAACTAACGGATCAACTCCGGCTTCCAACGTTTGATTTTGAAGGGGAGCGACTAGTAAAGCGAATGGCATTCTTCGTTGAGAAGGCGAAGATCAAAAAGGTGTTTTACCCTGTCTTTCCTCCCGACAAGAACGCCGCTGAAGTTCTTGCGTGGCTAAAAAAGGGCATCGCTACAGAAGGTCCATTCTAAACTCTTCCACCCCGTCGGACCCTACGGAAGGCCCGTCCACTTGATGAAAGCCGCATTTCTGTAAAACACGGTAAGAAGCCTTGTTCGTAACCGCGGCGAACGCGGAAAGAGGGCGACGCTTTTCGTGCGCGGTCAGGAACTCGGTCAATGCAGCGGTAGCGATTCCACGGCCCCAGTATTTGCTCCCGATCAAGTACCCCACTACTCGACGGTCCTCGTGGAGAAAACTCTCAATATCTCCCACCACCACACCCTCTGCTTCGATGACTTGTATGAGGATTTCAGGATCAGCGGCCTTTTCGCGCCAACGCTGGAGAAAGGCGTCCTCACTTCGAGGGGTGGTCACTGCCATCTCATACACCGCGGGTTCGCGTTGTATTTCGTACAAGGTTTGGAAGTCTTCTTCCGAGATATCTCGCAGAACTATTTTCAACGGACTTCGCCGGAAAACGAATCGTATTGGACCAGGGTGCGGTACTTGCGTTCTATTTGCCCATTCTTCGCCGGTGAAGACCCTTCGAACCAAATATATTTATAGGGGTTGTACCAACGCACATCCGTTTGGACGACCTTTACCGTCCCTGCTTCCAAAATCCGGCCCGTGCGTTGGGCCTGCACTGCTAGTTTTAAGACTCCCACGGGGTAGCAGGCTTGCTCGTAGTCGGAGAGCGAAGGCTGAGTGGCCCACTGGTAAGTGGCTGCGCCTAGTCCCGCGGCGAACAGCGTCGCTAGGCACGCGCGGCGTGCGATCTTAGTGCCATCGGTAGAATGGGCCGGTTGGGCTAATGAAAACAGCGAAAGGAAGACCACCGCATTTATTAAACGCATTCACGATTGCTACCACCCGCTTGGTAGCTCGTCTACCGAACACCCACATAGTCGGATGTCAGAAATACGTGAGCATCGCAGCCTGATTCGTCCGATTCTGAATCCATTGCAAACGCGACGTCTTTCAGCTCGTAAGCATAGGCGCCGTCGATGTGGTACGTGACGAAAAGATTCTGCCCGTCATCGCGAGTGAGTTTGCTGTCGAGGGTAAGGGTTTCCGCTTCTCCGAGCTCGTTAGTCACCACCACTTGATCAAACACCATCGTGCAGTAGCTCGGGATTCGGAAACTGATGTCGCCCGCCTGGCGCCCTTTCAAGTCGACATTTGTGTACATTCTGCCGCTACCGTCGAAGGTGACGTGGCCCATGTCTTCCCAGTTTTTATCGTCCGAAGGCAGTTCACCGGCTTGTGCGGCCGAAAGAGCTAGAAGCAAAGTCAAAGAAACAGCGGATAGGTACTTCACATTTTTCCTCACTGAAAATCTATGGAGCCAATGTAAAGACAAGCCTTCGCCCTCAGCACGAAATCCCCCGTGCCGTTTTCAAATTAGAAGAAAATCAGCAGCTTAGCATGCTGCGGGCTGTTACTTGGGGCACAGGGGTGGTTAAGAGGCCGCTACTTTCCTAAAAAGAACGGGTTGGCTTTGGGTTCTGCGGTTTTTCTCAGACGATTGCGATCGGTGTGGAGAAAAGGCGTGCCTTCTCCCTTTACCTGGAGCGTGGTGGTTTGCTCGTAGGACCACGTTCCGTCTTTTTCGAAGCGGACGGTCATCTCGAAGTCCGTTGTCGTGAAGTTTTTCTCCAGGAACGGATTAGAGAGAATGCCGTTGAAAGTAGATCCGCGTTTGGACGTCAGCACAAAACCACTCGCGTCGGGGGCCGATTTGCCGCAGGCCAATGCTGTCTGGCCTCGGGGAATAGAGATCGTCAATAGGACAGTTTGCGTGGCTGGCTCCCATAGCCAGTAGCCTACTTGTTCGTGAAACGTGAACTCTTCTCCAGGGGAGGTAATTCGAGTGTGGTAGCGCAATCCGTAATACAGCTGCGGGCCATTGGTTTGCGGATCGAGTGGCTGCAGATCGTAATACTCGGTGTAGGGCTGTTCTTCCGGGCCGTTTTCCGAAGGGTGAACATCTACCCCCGGTTTCCCTGTCCAAGTTCCCGCTAGCCGCGCTAAAGGGCCT
>JAIEOG010000158.1 GCA_019750655.1 bacterium | reverse complement strand
TCCCGGCCTAGCTAAGGGCGGCACCGGAGACGTTTTAACCGGAGTTATTGCCGCTTTCCTGGGGCAGGGTTTGACGCCTATCCAAGCTACAACCCTCGGCGCCTACGTGCATGGCAAAGCCTCTGAATTGCTCACCCAACGCTTTGGCCAGTCTCGTTCTTCTCTCGCCAGTGAAGTGGCATCTGCAATCACCGACGTTTTAGCAGGTCTCGAATGCCCGAAGTAAAAACACTGCAGGACTGGGATCGGATTGCTTTGGATTTTCTGAAGGCATTCCCCAACGGGGGCGTCTTCGGCCTTTCGGGTGAACTCGGGGTCGGGAAAAGTAGTTTTGTACGCGCTGTTATCGGGCAACTCTGCAAGCGACGACAGCTTCCGCTCCCGCGGGTGATTAGCCCGACGTATGTCTTGCACCAACGCTACGATCTACAGCCGGCCGTCGATCATTTCGACTTGTACCGCCTGCCTCCGCTAAACTCCGCGGGGCTTACGGAATTAGGATTTTGGGAAACGCTCGAAACTTCGCAGAAGCTGGGCGGTTACCTCTTTGTCGAATGGCCCGATCGCTTGCCACCCGAAATTCAGCGCACCTCTGTGCGCTTTGAATTCCACCCGCATCGCTCGATTACTTGGGCTTAGCGCTTTTTGCCGTCGGCTTGCGCGGTTGGGGCACGTCCGGGTTTGCTGCCGGAGCTTTCGAAGGCGCGGCTGCTGGTGTGGGGGCTGTCGCTTCCACTTTGGTTTCGGCCGGAGGTGGAACGGCGGCTGTCGCCGGCGCTGCTTCCTTAGCCGCAGCTGCCACGTCGCGGCCTGCCGGAGGCGTTACAGGGACGTAGTTCCGCTGTACCTGAACCTCGAGAGGGATAATCTTGTCCTTCGTTTTATCGCGAGCAATCAGAAGCTTCGCTCCCACACCTTCCGCACTCCAATGCTGCAAGGCAATCGGGTGAGTATTGCAATAGGTTCCGAATAGAGCCTTTTGCGCTGCGGAAAGGGCCGTGCATGCATAGGGCGTTTCCTTATCCGGAGCGCCAAAACGTTTCTGCATTTGGCCATGGAAAGCAATCGCGGGAGCTGTGTTAACCGCGAAGCGGCCTTCGAGGCGATTCACGGAACCGCCCATGAAAACCACCTTTAGGCCTTCAAAAGCCGGGTTGGGTTTTGAGCAGTTAAACGTTCCGCTTCCTTCTTGCAGGTTACGTTCGCAACCAGAAAGGGAAGGCACCTCTAATGCTTTTTCCAGTGTCATCCCCAGAGGAATCACGACTGAAAAACGCGCCATATTCGGCGTATTCGCCGGCAGAGCCATTTGGGTTTGGGCCGGAGCTTCTACTGGGGCCTGCGCAACGGCTGCTGGAACACTTCCTGGAGAAGGAGCCGTTGTAGGTACGGGCGTCGTGGCTGTAGGAGGTGTCGCTGGGCGAACCGTGTTGGCTTGCACTATAGGGCGAGCGCGGCGTGTTTTGCTCGAGAGGACACCCGAAAAATACGTGCCCGCAACCGCGCAAAGCGAAATTCCCGCTAGGGGAATCGCCCAACGAAGCGTCTTACCAAACTTGGGACGGCGAGGAGGCGCCGGAGGAGCTTCCGGAGCCACCGCCGTTCCAGAAATCAATTCCGCACTGGGCGCGGGAGGCGGCGCAGCCGGCATAAACAGAACAGCGAGCTTAGGGTGCTGATCCGCGCGGATCCATTTTTGCTCTTGCTCGACATAAATCAAATCCGCTCGGCGAAAGGCACCTTCGGTGGCTTGCTTCTCCAAGCGTTCAAAGGGCACTGAAAGAACTTTGCCGCGATCATAAATCCAAACTTCATTGGCAACTGCTGCAGGGGTTGTCGGCGGAACGACCGTCTCGCGTTGGTCGAACTCGGGAACATCGCCTACCGTCACCCAGTTCATTAGTCCTGGGTACCAGAGGTAGGTCGCACGCCCAATTTCCTTGCCCGCGAATTTTGTACGGAGTTCTTCGATCGTAAAAGGCCCGCGGCGCTGATCACCGACGAGCAGAAACAGATTTTTATCAGGCACTTGAAGCGGCGTGTAAGCCATGCGTAACCCCCAGATACTTTTCGGTATTTACTAGAACAGCCTTTAGGGCTGCCCGGGTTTTCTTATACTGTGTCGCATAAGTAAAATTATGTGTATTTAGCACCGTCCCAAACGTCCCAGACTAGCTCTGGTATAATTAGAGCGTCGTTCAGCCGTACGGCAGCTAAGCGCTACACAAACATTCAAAGCCACTCAGAACAGGAGCTCTATGCGTCGATGCTTGGTTGCCGCCGTTCTACTAGCGAGCTTTCATTCCTACGCCGATCCGATGCGGATTTTTCCGCTCGATATCTTCAATAACGACTCAGAAATGCGGGGTCCATCGGCGAAAAATGACCTCCGCTGGACCGTCTTTGTCGGCGGTTGCTCGGGCTCGATGCTCTCTACGAAATACATGCTTACAGCTCGCCATTGCGGTGTTGCTGTCGGCCAAAGTTTTACTTCCGGTGGCTGTATGGAACTGGGCTGCCGCAATGACCTTAAAGCCGTGCGAATCGTGGAAAGCAGCTCTACTTATGATAGCACGATTGTAGAGGTTCAATGGGCTCGGGTGGACTCGCGTTGGAGGCAACGTTATAGCCCGCGCATCCAGACATCGGCGGATGAATTGACTCTGGGCCGCGACTCTCAGGCCACTGCGTTATTTACGGTTGGCT
>JAIEOG010000265.1 GCA_019750655.1 bacterium | reverse complement strand
GCTTCGAGCGGAACGCTGCGGTTATTGCCCCAGGGAATCTGGGATTCGTCGATGCCCGCTACGGTGCCGTTATAGCCCATGCTGATTTGGTGGTTATTACGGTCGACGAACACGCAGCCGACTTTGGTGTTCGGGTCCTTGCTCCGGAAGGCCGCCATCATGGCCTGGAGCATGAAGTACTCATCCCAGTTTAATTGGGAGGTCACCTTTATAAAATTCACCCGTTCGTTTACATTGGCAGTGAGGTCCATGCACAGCGGTATACCCGATGGCGACAGAGTTTAAAGTAAAAGATGAAGTCTACGTGACTGCCCTTAAAAAACTGGGGGTCGTCAAACGCTTGGAGAAAACCGGCAAGTTCACCGTTTTGGTGGGGAACATCGAAATGGTTTGCTCCGCGTCAGAGTTGAAGCCGCGCGAAGCTTTGGACAAGAGTTCGTTGAAAGCTTTGAAGGGCATCGCTAAGCCCAAAGTCCGCACGAAGACGTCTGAGGGCCAGTCGCTAAGGGTGGATCTCCACGGCATGCGTGTCGAAGATGCCATGCGGCTGGTAGAGAAGTCTTTGGACCGAGCCCTTATCGACGATTACTCTTCGCTCGAGCTAGTGCACGGCATTGGGACGGGCGCTATCCGCGAAGCGCTCCACAAGTACCTCGCTACCCTCAATGTGGTCGCCCATTTCCGCCTAGACGATCAGAATGCGGGAGTGACCTGGGTGCACTTCTAGTCTAGAATTTCGGCTTATGGAAAAGATCTGGTACGCGTCTTACCCCAAAGGCGTTCCTCACGAGATTAATCCGGATGCTTACCCTTCGTTGATCGAAGTTTTGGAAAGCACGTGTAAGCGGTTCGGCACGAAAACCGCGTTTTCGAACTTTGGCGTCGCCTTGAGTTTTGCTGAGGTGGACGAGAAGAGCCGCCAGTTTGCGGCCTTTTTACAAAGCGTCGGCTTGAAGCCAGGCGATACGTTCGCCATCCAGCTTCCCAACTTGCTCCAATACCCCGTTGCGCTTTTTGGTGCCTTGCGCGCAGGGCTCGTGGTGGTGAATACCAACCCGCTCTACACCGCGCGCGAAATGGAATTCCAGTTTAAAGACTCGGGCGCAAAAGCAGTGCTGATCTGCGCGAACTTCGCCAAACAGCTAGAGAGCGTTGTCGGCAACACGGCGATTAAGACGGTTATCGTCACCGAGATTGGTGATCTACTCCCTGCGCCCAAGCGCTGGATCGTCAACGCCGTCATCAAGTACGTTAAAAAAATGGTCCCGGCATTCAAGCTTCCCGGCGCGATTCCTTTTCGTGAGGCTTTGAAACGGGGCGCGGCAGCGAGTTTCCAGCCGGTAAAGCGGGAAGGGCAGGACCTCGCCTTTATCCAATACACGGGTGGGACAACGGGCGTCTCCAAAGGCGCCATGCTCACGCACCGCAATATCGTCGCGAATATGGAGCAGGTGGCAGCTTGGTTGCGTCCGACGCTCAATGAAGGCGAAGACATCTGCCTGGCGCCGCTGCCGATGTACCACATCTTTTCCCTCACAGTGAACGCACTGGCTTTGTTCAAGTACGGTACGCACAGTGTACTCGTCACCAACGCGCGCGATATTCCGAGCCTCATCAAAGACATGCGCTCGCACAAACTGACTTTGATGACGGGCGTGAACACGCTTTTCAATGCGCTGATGAACCACCCTGATTTCAGCAAAGTGGACTTCTCGTCGCTGAAGTTCTGTGTGGGTGGTGCAATGGCGCTGCAGAAGCCCGTCGTGGAGCGGTGGAACGCTTTGACCAAGTCCGTATTGTTGGAAGGCTATGGGCTGACGGAGTCCTCCCCCGTTCTTTGCGTGAACCCTTTGGAAAAAGGGAAGGCGAAAATCGGGACGGTCGGATTGCCTATTTCCTCGACCGAAATCAAACTCATGGGTGAAAACGGCCAAGAGGCAGCACTCGGTCAGTCGGGCGAGATCTGGGCGCGTGGCCCGCAAGTCATGAAGGGCTATTGGAACAGGTCCGACGAATCCAAGAACGTTTTGCCTGGCGATGGTTGGTTGCGCACGGGGGATGTCGGCGAGTTCACCCCCGAGGGCTTCTTGAGGATCGTGGACCGGCAAAAGGACATGATTACCGTTTCCGGATTCAAAGTTTACCCCAATGAAGTCGAAGAAGTTCTAGCGACGCACCCCAAAGTTTTAGAAGCGGGCGTCATCGGAATGCCCGATGAACATTCGGGAGAAGTCGTGAAAGCTTTCGTTGTACGCAGGGACGTCTCCTTGACGGAACAGGAGCTTCGGGAATTCGCGAAAAAGCACCTGACTGCCTATAAGGTCCCCAAGGCGATCGTCTTTGCAGAATCTCTTCCGAAAACCAATGTCGGCAAGATCTTGCGCCGGCAATTGCGCTAGAGGGCTGCATGTCCAAATCGACCCGTATTTTTAAACGTCTAGGGATTTTCTTTGCCGTTTGTTTTGGGATCATGGTGATTGCGGCGGTAGTCGTGCCGCTCATCGTGGATGTCGACAGCTTTCGCCCTCAGATCGTCGAGATCGCCAACCAGAATATCAACGGCAAGGTGGAGCTGGGAAAGCTTAAGCTTTCACTCTTCGGCCAGATCAAAATTGAGGTCGGGGGCTTCGCGGTCCAAGATTCCAAAGGACGCAATGTTCTGGTGAGCAAGGACGTCTACTTCCACGTTCCGTTG
>JAIEOG010000325.1 GCA_019750655.1 bacterium | reverse complement strand
GAAGCCTGCGAAAAACTCGGCCGCAAACTCATTATCGTCGGCGCCGGGCAACGCGCAAAGGAACTCCAACGCCAGAGCGGTCCCGGTACGCAATGGCTCGGCAACCTTCCCGATGACCAGATCGCAGATCTTTATGCGGGCGCACGCGCATTTCTTTTCCCTGGCACCGAGGACTTCGGCATCACGCCTCTCGAAGCCATGGCAAGCGGCACGCCGGTGATCGCCTATGGCGCCGGGGGCGCTTTGGAAACTGTGGAAGATGGCAAGACCGGAATGTTCTTCTACGATCAGTCGGCTGAAGGGCTAGCGCAGGCGATTGAGAAATTCGAAACGCTTCCGACCAACTGGGAAAAAGCCTGCCGCGAGCGCGCAGCCCTATTTAGCAAAGAGCGTTTTAAGATGGAATTGCGCGGGTTGATTAACCGCCTACTCGCACGCGACACGGCGACACCCGCGGTTTCCGCACAAGCTCCGATGGCGTTTTACGATTAACCGTTATTGCCTTCGCGAACTCCACCAATCCTCCATGGGAGTTCGCGACGTTTCCTTTCGCGTTTTGGCTCTGCGGGCACGGTTTCTGCTCCATTGTCTGTGACTTCGGTACGGCAGGTTTTTTTCTTACGCACCGATGCCTTCTGCAGAGCCTCAGTGAGCCATTCATGCTGGTCGGGTTGTTTGATTTTGCCCTCTGCCAGCGGCTTGAATCGATCCGGCACCAGAAAGCTCGATTTATCCGCTGAGCGTCCCGAGCTTCGGAGATTGTTGTGGCGCTTTTCCATGCCCGCCACGAATAGGCTTGCGTAGTTTAGTGCCACACCACGGAACTGGCCCCCATTTGCGGGGTTTTCCACCCAGCTGATGATCTTATGGAGCTCATTGAGCAGGTCGGGAAGACCGCGATCGATGCTGACAAGCTTTTCCGCGAGAGCAGTCGAGACACGCAGCCGCAAGAGAGCCCGCAGAGCACCGCCTCGCGTGCCCTCTAAGTCCACAACCCATTCTTCAAAAGCTCTTAAATAGAGCGGTTGCCTTACGCCAGAAGCGAGGCTCGATACCACCTCGTCACGAGAGTATTCCGCCAAGACCGCCAACCCGTCCTGGAGCCTCGAACGCATTTGGTGAAGTTCTGGCGCCAAAAGATCCCCGGCACCCGCTTCAACCAAGGAGAAGTACGCCTCACTACCCGCTAACTCCGGCGCATCGTGCACAAGACGAGCCGCGAAGGACAAAGCATGTGGCTTAGCTCCTTTGCTGTTCGGGTGTACGTACACCCCCAAGATGGCCTCGAATAACTCAGTCGCATTCATGTCCCGAGCAAGAATGTAACGTGGATCTGCCGCGGTTTTGAGGCCTTGCTTCCGGTAGTTCAAGTTCTTTGTAACGATTTCCTCTAAGAGCGCCAGAACTTCGCTGTAACTGGCAGGATCTCCCGGCGCGACGGTCATGGTGGCTTCGATGACCTTAGGCTGCGCGGGGACTTCCGCAACGACGGTCTCCGTCTCGGTTTCTTCGTCATTGAGCGGCACGCCGATGGCCTTACTCGCTTCAATAAGCGCTACATGATGCGGTTGGCCCATTTGCTTTGCTGCTTCCGCTTTTTCGACCGCTTTTTTCACCTGGTTTTGGAGCTGCTTGGGCATGTTCCAACGGCGCTGGTTCTGCCGGTGAAAAGCTAATGCGCGCGGATCGTAAACGAGTCTCACCACGATGGCCGCAGCGTTGATCAACATCTTTTGCGGGGAAGCCAAAGCTTCGCGAAACGGAGCGATATCACTCAAGTCACTGCCCGCGCTCGGAAGCACGTAATAACTCGGCCCGAGACCGTCGAGTTTCAGAATGGATTCCAACTGAGATTTGACGACGTGTTGTTCGGCGACGGGCGGCTCCGTCATTTTCGTGAAAGCTGTAATGCGCGTGATCCATTCTTTGAGGATCTCCGGCGTGGGAAGTTTCTCGCCGCTCGATTTGAGCAAGAGAGGTAATCGGCTCGCTAGCACGGGGTCTGCATTCACAAGTGCGAGCAAGCGGACATGCTCTTCTTCACGTGTGGGATCTGCCCACGCGAGGTTGGAACCGGCCTGAAACGCCCACAAAACAGCGACTAAGTACTTCATGAGGGCGCGGAACCTACCAAAAACCGCACTCCCGCCGCAACCCCCTAAGCTCGGTTCATACAGTCATATAATTTTTCTTCCGTTCCAGGGACTTAGGACACGGTGCGCATAGCGTCTAGACGCCAGTTTTCGCTAGCATATGTGCCAGCCACTTAAAGGAGGCCCTATGCGCCGCTTAGTTCTTTTGGTTGGAATGGTGTTAATGGTCGAGTCCGCTTCTGCTCTTTTCGGGGTGGGAAATAAGCCTACGAACTACTGCTGGACGGATTACCAAGGGCAGAAAGTCTGCCTCGAAGATCCCGCGATCCAGCACCGCGTCCGCGTGCTTCTCTACAATGCGGGTTGGTGCGGCCCGTGTAACGACGAATTCGGCGAGCTCAAAGACGCCACCGACGAGTACCAAGGCAAGCCCGTTACGTTCATCAGCCTATCGTCGGAAGGTTGGAACTACGGCTCTCGGGCGGATGCCTCCTTCTTGAGCAACTGGCGCACGACTCACAAGCTCGATCAGGCCATGGCTGACTTCATTGTGGCGAGCTCGCCTCGCA
>JAIEOG010000304.1 GCA_019750655.1 bacterium | reverse complement strand
AAGAGAGGGGAGTATTTATACCAGTCCCCACGGCCTCCGGGGGCTGCGTAAGGGTTACGCCCACTCCAAAAAGCTTCGGCCGCGCGAGAATAAGTCTCTGTAACGATATTGGTGCCACGCGAGAGCAATGGCAGAACGGCCAGAAACGCGATGGCGGTCAGAATCGCCGTTTGCCGATACCGAGGGTTGTTCCAAATCATGGGAGCACGCGCGCGGAAAGAATCTTATCGCCGGGTTCGAGTTTGTCGGCGATATCCATGCCGCGAGTAACTTCCGCGATGACGGAATACTTTCCATCTAGATGGTGGTTGGGTGCGAGGTTGATGAAAAATTGGCTCCCGCCCGTGTCTTTGCCGCCACTTGCTAGCGCAACCGTGCCGCGATCGTGCTCCAGCATCGAAACCTCATCCCGCACCAAATAGCCGGGGCCACCGAATCCATCGCCGCGAGGATCCCCACCTTGTGCCACGAAACCAGGAACGACGCGGTGGAAAGTCAGGCCATTGTAGAATCCTTGGCGGGCCAACCGCGTAATCTGCACGGCGAGCAATGGCGCTTGTTCTTTCATCTGGAATTCGAGTGAACCACGGGTGGTCTGGATTTCAATCCTAGCGCGGGTGGCGGCTCGCATTTCGGTCAGAGAGAAGGGGAAGGCGGCCGGTTTGCTGTTAAGCGGGATGCGCGCACTCTCGTCTCGTGCAGCGAGTTCCCTCAGCGCCTCTACGGCAGCGGTGACGACTTGCTTGTCGTTGTCTTTTAAAGCGCCTTCGACGACGGGAACGTACTTGGTTTCTGCGAGAGAACCCAAGGCGCCAAGAACGGCAATGCGGCTTTCGAAGAGTTCGGGTTTTTCAATGCCTGGGTAAATCGCGACCAAGGGGCCGCCGAAGTCTTTCCACTTAAAAAGCTCGACGATACTTGCCACTGCGGAAACCAAGGCAGGGTCTTTCGTGGCGAGCGCCGTTCGCAGTGACACCCGTAGAGGTTCTGAAAAACGTTCCGCGGGCCATGCGGAAAGCCCTTCGATTGTCGCCGCTCCGACGCGTTTGTCGGAATCCAAGACAAGCGTTGCAAGCAAGGGTGCATCGCCTTCTTCCGCATACAGAGCCAGAGCGTGTGCTGCATCCGCGCGCACGCTAGATTTGGGATCGGTGAGCTCCTTCAAAACCAGAGGCCGAAAAGGCGCCGGATCGATCGCCATTCCCGCGAGGAGTGCCTTCCCCCTCAGCCAGGGAGAAGACGAGCTGCGGTAAACCGCCAAAACCGAGGGGCTGGAATCCGCCGCTTCGGTCGCGTGTGTTTGGATCAAATCTAAAGCCGAGAAGATCACGGCCGCTTGGGGCCCTGATAAAGCGTTCTGCGCGGTAATCAAAGCTGCTTTAGAAGGTGGGTGTTCCTTCAAAGCCTTCAGCGCTTCGATGCGCACGGGCGCGGGAACAAAGGATGCCGACTTCTGGATCAAGAGCGCATTCGCGGCCGGTTGGTGCACGCGCGCCAGAGTTTTGAGCAGGTATACCAAGGCATCCCGAGACGGTGTTTGTTGTGCCGTGGCGACGATCTCCGAGGGAGCCAAAGCCGTTGCGAGACCCTTATACCGAGAAAGTGCGAACGCGCAGGGCACGGCCAAAACTTCCGCTTGGCGGGTGCGCAGATTGAGATTGCTCAAAAGCTCCTGAGGCACCGGCCAGCTTTCGGATTCTTTGGACCAGAGAAGCCCAAGTCCCTGGCAAACGCCGGCTAAGACTTTTGGGTGGGCCGCGTTTTTTAGAGCGCTGTCAAAGAGTGCTACCTGCTTTTCGCCACCCCCTCGGCCAATCGAGAGGTATAGCTCGCTCAAAACTTCGGGATCCTGCTGCATCGCCAAGTGCTGGACGGCCATGGTGACGGCTGTTTCGTCAGGAATAAGTCCTAGAGCAAAGGCCACGAGCTTTTTGTCGGTGGCTCGGCGTTTATTGAGCTCTTCGGACAGTTCCGCCATCGAAGAAGTGTCGCCGATGCGGCCAATCGCATAGATGGCCGCTCTGCGCACCGACGGGTTGGTGTTGCGCAGGCCAGCCGATAGGCCGGGGGATCCAGCGATTCTTTGGTTTTCAATCGTGAGTAGCTGGTAAAGCGCGGTGTCCGACGCAGCGGGGCTCGGGGCGGGTGGCCCGTGGGGCGCCGGGGCGCTGTTCGAGGGCCGGCGCACAGGGCGACGCGCGGCGTCCGCCGAGGGGGAAAGTGCCACACTTAAGCTAAGAGCGGCAATCCAAACCCATGGGTGCATGCCTGTCAGGTTACCGTTGATTGCGCACGCGGCAAAGACTAAGTTTGGGGGCTTGTAAGGAGTGTTTTGGACTACTTAGCTAAACTCAACGACGAACAGCGCCGCGCTGTGGAATATGGGGCAGGGCCCTTGCTCGTTCTGGCGGGAGCGGGTTCCGGGAAAACGCGCGTACTGACCCACCGGATTGCGCACCTAATCCACCACTACAAGGTTCACCCCTCTGAGATTTTTGCCGTCACTTTTACCAATAAAGCGGCTGCCGAGATGCGCCACCGTGTTTTTGCGCTCCTGCAGAACCACCCCTCTTTCCGCGGTGGGGAGCGGGAAGTTTGGGTGAGCACGTTCCATTCTTCCTGCATGCGGATTCTGCGTTCGGAGATCCAGCACTTAAAC
>JAIEOG010000142.1 GCA_019750655.1 bacterium | reverse complement strand
TCGCACAGAGCCGTCGCTTCTGTTTCCATCGGGGCACCGGCTGGCCCCCGGTACCACGGCAGGCGGCGAGACAGACGATGCCCCGAATAAAGGGCAAGCGCCGACGCTTTTTCCGCATGCACCGGCGCGTTTCTCATGAGATCGACGCCGTTGGGATTCGAACGTGACATTAAATACATTCCGCCCGGGTTCACGATGGGCATAAATACAATGCGCGAGCGCTCGAGCAGGTGAGCCATCGCAGAGTCCCAGCGCATCAGCTCTGTGAAAGTGCGCAAATAAGAAAGCAGGACTTGCGAACCAATCCGCTCCAACCCATGGACGCCGCCAAAGAGGCCTAGGGTGGGCGCTTGCGGATCGGTGGAACCGAAGGCGATGGAATAAAGCGGGAAAGAGAGCTCTTTATGGTGGACCTGGCCCAAGACCTTCACCCGGGCGCGCGGGCCGATATCCGCGAGCAGTCGCTCTAGCTCTAACATCTCGGGAAAACGGCTTAAAACGGCGCGATCCACAAGGCCTCCGGGTCTCTCTTCCGGTTCGGTGAGGTGCGTTATAAACTTGAACCCAGGCACGCACACCATTTTAACTACCCATTATTATAAGTTTTTCACGGTTTGAATGGGGACTCAAAAAGACGTAGAAACGGCCCCTCTTAGCCCTAGAGGTTCCAGATCGGCTATAGCTTCTTCTTAGACGAGTAATTTAGCTCTGCGGGTTTTCGCCCGTTTGGTAACGGCGCTCGAAACCGGGCGTCAGCTTATCCATTTTCAACACGGTGAAAAGGTCGACGCACTTGAAGGCTTCGTCCAACGCCGGCTGCCCGTAAACTTTTGCACCTGCGCGCAGATAGGCATTGAGCAGAGGCGGAATCATGGCTTTTCCAGCATCCGTTTCCTTCGGCTCGACGAGCTTCGGATCCCAACCGCGCATGCGGTAGCTATCTACCGGGCCAATCCCATGGTCATTTGAGAGAAACTGTTTTGCGGCGAGGTATTCGTAAATCACCCGGACTTCAGCAGGGTCCATGCTGCGGATACTGGCGCAGCCAAAAAGGAAGGCGGCTTGGCTCTGCTGGATGTACTGCACCAAGCCTCGCCATAAGAGCGCAATAACAACGCCATCGCGGTAATCGCGGTGGATGCAGGCGCGGCTCAGTTCCAATTTTACGCCGGGCTCTTTCAAAAAGCCGTCCAGGTGGAACTCAGAGGCCGAATAAAAATTTTCCGAAAAACGAGAGCAAATGAGGCGGTACGTGCCGACAATTTTTCCCTGCTCTTTGTCTACAATCACCAGGTGATCGCCCAGGGGATCGAACCGATCAAAATCCAGAGGAAACGGCAACGGCGTGCCGATAAATTCGCAGTGAAAGACTTCGTGGCGCAGTTTGAGAACTTGCTCGAGTTCTGCCCAACTCTCCACCGTTTTGACGATGAAGTTGCCCTTTTCAAACTGGACGCGGATCTTGGGCTGAAATCCCCGGAGGAACTTGTGCACAGCCAGATAACTGGCGAATTGAGAAACGGCTGTTTTAAGGCGCGGTAGGCGTTTGATTACCAAAAAAACGGCCCTCCTAAGGCCCCCGACTACCTTTTTACCAGAGTCGGCCCAGGTCATCTCCTGGTTTTTTTGTTTGTTTTTAGTCATGAACTCCTGGTTTTTCTTTGCCATTATCCCCGCAAGCGGGAAAAACTTAACGCAAATTCTTTATAGGACTTCCCTTGGGCAAATGGAAAGCGAAACGCCTAGCGATTATTGATCTGGGGACCAACTCCGTGCGTTTTGACGTGCACGAGACAGTCTCGCGGACCAAAACTCGCCTTCTGCACCGGGAAAAACTCATGGTGCGCCTTGGCGAAAACGTCTTTCTTACGGGCCGCTTGGACCCGCGCGCCGCGCGCCGCACCTTCCAAGCCCTCTCAAGCTTTAAGGCCCGTGCCGACGAGCTGAAGGTAGACCGGTTAGTTGCGTTTGCCACCAGCGCCTTGCGAGACGCGAGCGATGGAGAGAGGTTAATCCTCAAAATCCGGCGTGTGCTGGGGATCGAACTCCACACCATCTCGGGCAAAGAAGAAGCCGCCCTAATCGCTGAAGGGATCTTGCGCCGCGAAACCGCCCCCCCGGGCCTCTTCGCTTTGGTCGACATTGGCGGCGGAAGCACTGAGATCAGCATCTGCAAGAATACTAAAATTCTCTACAGCGAGAGCTTCCCCCTGGGCGTAGCACGCCTGCAGCAGATTTTCTTGCGATCGATCCCTCCAGAGAATGGCAAGGAATCGGTTAAGCACTTACGCGGCCATATCCGCTCCGTATTGCGAGCCACTATCAAAGCCGAGAAATGGCCGAAGGTGAGTCATGTAATTGGCTCTAGCGGCACCGCCCGAGCGCTGTCGCGCATGTGCAAGCGCAATACGAACAAGCAGCTCAACCCCAAGTTTTTGGAAAAGCTCGTCCGCACCATGACCAACCTTACGCTGGATGAGATTCACGGGCTTCCCGGCATGGATCCCAAGCGCGCGGACCTGATGCTCGCGGGAACGCTCGTGTTTGAAGAATGCATGCGGGCGGTAGGAGCCCGTACCGCGGACGCCACAGAATTTTCCCTGCGTGACGGGATCATCGATCAAGAAATGCGGCTCATTGAGCCAAGC
>JAIEOG010000251.1 GCA_019750655.1 bacterium | reverse complement strand
TGTAAAGAGGAGTGCTGGCAACAGAAAAACACGCGAAACGCAAGTACACAAATGCAAGCATTAAACAACTTGCGTGTCGCGCTCATTCTTTGCCTTCCCCCCTGTGTTCTCTCATCCTTTGTTTTCGGAGAGGTTCGGTTCAACCGGTAAGTTGGAGAACAACAAAGCGCATTTCTGTGGACCGCGCCGCGGCAAGCCAATGGCAAAGCACAGCGCACCAAGACGCACCAAGCAAATCTCTCGGAAAACATTTTTTCCCAAGACAAAACATTTTCTACTGGCGCGAGGTAAAGCAGAGGCGGCTCATTGCCGGCGGGTGTTGCCCGCTCTTCCCCGCCACCTGTGGGTGACAAAACCCACCCGCGACGCAGTTGGCCCACGGGAATTTCCCGGATAATTTGGCGATGTTTCGGAAGAAAGAAAGAACCTGAGTAGGAGGCCCCCGGGGATTCCCCAGATCATTGGCCAATTTTTCTTTCCAGAAGGGATTCCCTCCATGCCTTTTCCGTCCTTGCAAAACCCGTTGCCAGGAGCAGGTGGTTGCCGTCGTGCGGGAAAAACCGTGACAACCAATCCGCGTTGTTTTCGGCCGAGCGAACGTACCGGACAGACCGCACGCAAGACCACAAACGATGGCTGCGGATTTGCGCGATCACGGCGTTCAGCCAAAAGCTTCTTGATGAGCCCTTTCTGGCGCAGTGAAGTACCGACGTGTTGTCGACCATTAAGTCGATGATCTGCTGCGCCCCCTGCTCTTCCACTCGCCTCTTCCACGGGTTTGCGGCGATGTAATCCAGGGCGTGCAAAACCGCGCGGGCTTCCAGCTCATTGATGTGCACGTTTTGTGCTACGATATCGGCATCCCAATTGGATGCGATGATCGTCTGTTTACCGTCATCAGCAAATATGGTAATCCCGAAACCACTCGTAGATGCGTCGGTAAAAACCGTGAGGGTGCTGTCGTGGCGGTTGTGCCGCTGCGGGTCTCGCCGCTGGATTGCGAGCTCATCCCTTGCCCACCGGGCTGGCAAATCGCCAAGGCAGTTCCAGTAGTCAGCGTGCTCGTCCATTGGCCTTCGCTCGTGCGCCCTGCGGCGCAAAAACTTTACGAAATGATAGTACTTCGCTCGGCAGTTTTCAGAAATTTGCGAGGCGTGGGTGAGCGTTCCCCAAACCGAAACCAGCTGGCGGACGGTCATCCTCGCGAAGTCGGCGTGGGTGAATGAGGCAATGGTTTGAAGCTTGCCTACAAGTTTTCCGGAAAACCTAACGTACCCTTCCGCATGGTTGTAAATGACGCCAAGGAAGGTGTTGATCGAGTGCTGCGCCAGAGCGTCGCCAATAGGCTCGTTCACATCTGCGCGAAACAATTTGGTTAACCTATAGAAGCACCGCGTTGCCGCGGCAACCGCGTCCGCGTCATCCGAGCAAAATCGCACGTTGTCTATGTACGCTCTGTGCGTGACACGGAAAAAAGTCGCCGCAAAATCCGCAACGGCATCGGTGAAGACGTGCGCCAAAAGGCAACACCATGACGCCCCAGTGGGGATCGTTGTTAACCTGTAAAGGTTTCCGTCGTGGTGTCTGAAAGCCCAAAAACGCCTGGTCTCCTCGAGTTCGAAACCGCCGTAGCACCACGCAAGGTCCATTTGGGCCGAGAAACGCAGCAGGCAATCACCCACACACTCTTGTTGTGTGGGGAGTTCGTGGAGTTCGCTTTCTGCAATCGTTCTGAAAACTTGCTCCAATGCTTCGTTCGACGCGGGGGTGTGGGTGATGAGGCGTCTGCGGGTTTCGTTCTTTTCCGGTGTCGTAAAGAGCCGCAAGTCAAGGAAATACATGGCCTTTGGCGGGACGGGTTCTATGATGTTGTTTTTTAGCAGCTGTTGAAAGTCCGCTTCGGAGATTTCGTAGCACTTGAAATTTGTTTTTTCTGCGCTCAGCAAAGGCGGCAGCGAGTCGAGCATGTCTATAATTCGCTTGCTTACGAACGACCACTTCGTTTGTCCGTCGGTTCGTTGTGTTTCTATTGCCCGAATTTGTTTTAGTTTCTCTTCTAACGTGACCCTGCTGACCGCTTTAATGTGTAGCGGTAAGTCGGCGACTTGCTGTCTGGTGGCATGCGTGGCTGTCTTGACCGGCCATCTTCCAGAGAGATGCTTGATGCTTAACAGTTCAGCAGCTTCTCCGCCGTGTGGTGGTGGAGATTTGCCTGTGCCAACAGGAAAGCTCCGTGGCACAGATACCTCAAGAGCATCTGGTCCGTCGAGTGCTTCGAAAAGTTTCGGCGCAACTCGGGGATATCTATTCCTAAGAGTGCCAAAGCCTGCAGCCCCCCTCGCCTGACACTGCGTATTTCGAGGTTCTCGTTGTGAGCTTTCAGAATTCCCCTGGCAATCGGCAACGTCGTCTCGTTGAAAAGCGTCTGCCCTAGCTTCCTTTCCGCGCGTATCTCCAGGAGTGTTTCGGCCAGGGCAGTTTCTATCGGCAGGTGGAGGCAGTATGGCTGCACCCATCTGATCACTTTTCCCCTGCGAATGGTCACGCAAAGGGATTTCGTCTGCGGCATAATCTGCAAATCTTCCGACTGCAGTTGCAGGATGTCTGGCAATCGCTGGCCGAAAGTGAACGCCA
>JAIEOG010000339.1 GCA_019750655.1 bacterium | reverse complement strand
CAGAGGGGTTCCCCGAATAAGAAACTGGCGTCGCTCCACCATCGTGCGCAAGCGTTCGCCAATCTCCTTGGCGCGTTTAGTTTCGGTGTGGCGAAGCAAGATCACGAACTCGTCGCCCCCGTAGCGGAAGACGCTGTCGGCACCCCGGACGGCGTTGCGCAGGATTTTTCCGAGGGCCGCGAGAAACTCACTGCCCACCAAATGCCCGTGCCGGTCGTTGACGCGTTTGAAGTGATCAAGATCCAAAAACAGCAGCGCGAAGCTCTGCCGCTTGCTGCGGTAGTCCGCCGCGGCACTTTCGAGAGCGAAACGGAAGTAGCGTGAGTTGTATAAACCCGTGAGATCGTCGACGAGAGTGAGGTGTTTGAGTTTTTCAACGCGCTTGAGATTCAGCAGCGTCAGCTCGGCATGGCGCACCAGGGACTGCGCTTGCATGCGTTGTGGGGCCTTCAGTGGCGCAATCCCGTTCAAAGTGATGCGTTCTTGGGCGGATTGTGCGCAGGCGAAAGTGCAACGGCGAGCCTTTTTACCAAGGCGCGCCCGAGGTGTTTGCGCCAGGACGCGTTCTTTGCGACGGGGCCCTTGAGTCCAAAGCGCCTGTTTGGCGCCGAAGGTGTCTTTCAGTGCGAACAAAGTGCGCAAGCGCAGCGAAGCCGGCGAAGACGCACTCGAGATCGAAGCCAAAGCACGTTCAAAAGCCAAAGGTGCTGCGACGTCTTTCTCTGTTGTTTGGGAGGCGCGCAAGATCGCTAACGCCAACTCTTCCGATGTCACAGGTTGAGTCAGGAAATCTTTAAACCCATCGCGCAAGCACCGCATGGCGAGGACTGCGGAGTCTTTAGAAGAAACAGCAATCCAGATCGCATGGGGAAAGCGCGCTTTGAGTGCCGTGGCCAACGCCGATTCCTGAGAGTGGAAGGCGTCCATGTTTACCACTACGACATTCGGGCGTGAGCGAGAGCCGGTGTCTTCCAAGGAAGTCGCCCAGAGTGGCGAAGCCGCAATCGAATGCAATTCTGCAGAGTGTGCGCGGCGAAACTCTTCGGGGAATCCTAGGAAGAGCGCACTTCGGTTGGGGGTTGTTTTGCGAGCCATAGGTACACGGGAGGTTTAGTCCAAGTGTACCATGGCGCGCCTTACTCAGGCGCGCTGATGGGCGTCAAATACTGGAATGGGTGATCGCGGAAAAGCGAGAGGCGTTCTAATGCAGGCCGCGGTTGGCGCGGTGCCAAAAGCGACCATGTAGGCTCCGAGATGTTCGCAAAAAGTGTCGGCGTGAATTCATCCATTAAGCCAATCGGCAGCTCGATCTCTTCGATTTCGTATTCCTCAGAACTTAACCCTTGCGCGCTCGCTACCGCCTGCACCGTTTCATAGTAGCCACCCAGATCATCTACCAAACCATTGCCGTTTGCCTGGCCGCCCGTCCAAACGCGGCCTTCCGCCACGGACCGTGTTTTCTTTTCATCGAGAGACCGGAATTTTGAGACGTGTGCGAGGAAGTCTTCGTAATAGCTGCCAAGGCGTCTTTGCATGACAGCTTTTTCCGCGTCCGACCAAGCGCGGTGTTCAGAGTAGAGTCCGGGATAAGGGGCGTCGGAGAGAATTTCTTTATTCAACCCGATCCAGCGGTAGAGCCCACCGAAGTCAAACTTTCCTAGGAACACGCCAATCGAACCGGTCAGCGTCATGGGATTTGCGAAAATGCGTTTGCCCGGGGCTGCAATGTAATAGCCTCCACTCGCGGCGACATCGCCCATAGAAACAAATAAGGCTTTGTCTTTTGCAGTATCTGCCACGCGTTGGGCTATTTGCTGGCTAGCGAGTACTTCGCCTCCGGGGCTTGAGATGCGCAGGATAATGGCTTCCGTGCGCGGGTCTTTCTTCGCGATTAGCAGTTTCTTTTCCATCTCGAGCGGCGTTACACCGTCAGAACCTGCAAGCCGTAGCCAACGGTTTGATGAAGGCAAAATATTCCCCTGAGCAACCACTACCGAAATCCGCGGGGGCAGGTGCAGCGACGTGCGGCGCGGGGCGCTCCACGCTTGGATCCACTCGCGGGTTTCTCGCCGAGCGATTTCCGAAGTAAAAGACGCTTGCCCCTCGATGAGCCCCAGGTTTTGCGCTTCAGAGGCGCTCAGGACTCCAAGTTTGGAAATCTGCTTCCACTTTTCTTCGGTAATCTCGCGGGTGTGTTGCAAGGTGGTGCGCAATGCGAGTTCTGTGGCGCGCAGCTGATCCAAAGTCGCTGTCCGCGCTGGCTCCGAAAGATCTTTGCGCATGAACATTTCGGGAGCGGATTTATATTTTCCCGCGGCCAGGAACTCAGGTTGGATTCCGAGTTTGTCGAGGCTTCCGCGTAGGAAATAACGCTCGGAGCGCACGCCCAGCCAACGGAGTTCTCCTGCGGGTTCCAGGAAAATCTTCTGTGCGGGAGAGGCGATGAGATACTCCTTGAGGCCCGCGCTTCCTAAATAGACTTCCACCGATTTACCGGCTTTTACGAGTCGGTTAATGGCTCGTGCGGTTTCTTCCGCAGCGGCAAGGCCCAGAGGAAATTCTTCGATGCGCAAAAGCACCGTTTGGACTTTAGGATCCTTTTCCATTCCCTCGAGTTGTTGGAGCAAATC
>JAIEOG010000143.1 GCA_019750655.1 bacterium | reverse complement strand
GAACTCGAAAAGCGCCTCGAAAACCTCTACACGCCGCATAAGTTCAAACTCGCCGTGGTGGGTTGCCCTCGCAATTGCGCCGAAGCCACCGTCAAAGACGTCGGCCTGATCGGACAGGAAGGCAGTTGGCAGGTTGTTGTCGGCGGGGCAGCGGGCAAGGGTGTTCGCAAGGCCGACTTGCTCATTACCGTCGAAACCACCGAAGAGGCCATCGAAGCCGCCGAGTTGTTCTTCCAGTATTACCGCGAACACGCCAGTTACCTCGAACGCAGCTATGACTTCGTCGAGCGCATTGGCATGGAAACCATTCGCAAGCACACCATTTACGCCGCGCCGGACGAGCGCGCGGCCCTGCGGGAGCGCTTGCGGAAATCAAAGGCAAAGTCTTACGACGCCTGGCTGGAGCGCCACGATCCGCGACCCACTCAATTCATCAACATTCAACCAATGGAGCACATGACTGTATGAAATGGACCCGCATCACACCAGCGGACAACATCCCCGCACGTGAAGGCCGTAGCGTGGAACTGTCGGAAGGCTCGTTAGCCATCTTTAACCTTGGTGAGCGTTTTGTAGCCATCGAAAACCGTTGCCCGCACAACGGGGGTCCGTTGGCCGATGGCCTGGTGGGGGGCACTACCGTGCATTGTCCGCTGCACAACTGGAAAATTTGCCTGGAGTCGGGCGAAGTTTCCAAGCCCTGCTCGCAGCATGGCGAGTTCCGCGTGAAGACTTTTCCCGTACGCGTCGAGAACGGGATTGTGGAAGTTTTTGCCTAAGCAGCCCCCGGCCGCTTTTCAACCACTCAAAAGGAGAACCAACAATTGATGCCTTCCGCGTCAAAAGCTACCCGTGTGCGCTTGGCGGACTTTCACAGCCGGCCGATGCGCGCTTTCCACATGACTTGGCTGGCCTTCTTCCTCTGCTTCTTTGGCTGGTTCGGCATCGCGCCGCTGATGCCTATCGTGCGGGAAGAACTCCATCTCACCAAAGCGCAGGTGGGCAACACCATCATTGCCTCCGTGGCCATCACCATCCTCGCGCGCCTCTTCTTCGGCTGGCTCTGCGATCGCATCGGACCACGCCGCAGCTACAGCTGGCTTTTGATTCTGGGCTCGCTGCCCGTCATGGGCATCGGCCTCGCGCACGATTACGAAACCTTCCTGCTCTTCCGTCTCGCCATCGGCGCCATTGGCGCTTCGTTTGTCATCACGCAGTTCCACACTTCAGTGATGTTCGCGCCCAATGTGGTCGGTACAGCCAATGCGACCGCCGCGGGATGGGGCAATCTCGGCGGCGGAGTCACGCAAATGGTCATGCCCCTCCTGGTTGCCGCCTTCGTCAGCCTCGGCGCAAACCATTATTGGAGCTGGCGCCTGGCCATGATCGTGCCCGGAGCCGCCCTCCTCCTTATGGGCATCGCCTACGCCCGCCTCACCAATGACACTCCTGCGGGGAACTACCCGCTCGTCGACCAGCGCACTTCTTCTCAAGGCTCTTTTTGGTCCGCCTGCCAGGATCACCGCGTCTGGAGCCTTGGCGTTATGTATGCCGCCTGCTTCGGCGTGGAACTCACCATGGACAACATCGCCGCTCTCTACTTCGTCGATTCCTTTGGCCTATCCCTCGAACGCGCTGGACTTCTGGCCGGCTGCTTCGGACTCATGAACCTCTTCGCCCGCGCCTTGGGCGGCCACTTGAGCGATAAACTTGGATTGCGCTGGGGGCTGCAAGGACGTGTAGCCTTCCTGGGCGGCGTCCTGCTGCTCGAAGGTCTCGCGCTGGTAGCCTTCTCCCAAGCCAAGCTACTCCCTTTGGCCGTGGCGGCTATGCTCGTCACCGGGCTGTTCGTCAAGATGTCCAACGGTGCCACCTATGCAGTGGTTCCTTTCATTAATCGCGAAGCCCTCGGCTCCGTCTCCGGTATTGTGGGCGCGGGCGGAAACCTCGGCGCCGTGCTGGCGGGCTTTCTCTTCAAGATGGAAGGCTTAGCCTGGTCCCAAGCGCTTTGTTTCCTCGGGCTTTTTGTCTGCTGCGCTTCCCTGCTGGTCTTTGCCATCCGTTTCCAGGTAGCCCAAACCGAAGTCGCGCCAGGAACTCCTGCATTGGCGCCCATCGGCGGAGATTAGCAGCTTCGCATTCATCCTCGTGGGATAGTAAATCAACCTTGCCATGTCGCTTGCCAATCTCAAAATTCTTGCCCTCGAAAGCCGCCGCGCCGACGACTTTGCTTCCTTGATCCGCCGCCAGGGCGGCGATCCCTTCATAGCCCCAAGTGTGCGCGAAAAGTCCATCGAAGATCGTAGCTCGGCTCTTGCTTTCGTCAACGCTCTTGAGGAAGGTAGCTTCGATATCGTCGTCTGCATGACCGGGGTTGGCCTAACGTTCCTGCAGGAATCCGTCGACGCCAAACGCGTTGGCGCGGCCCTGCGCAATGCCGCCATCATCTCCCGCGGCACCAAGCCTGTCCCTATCTTGCGCAGCCTGGGCGTACCCATCGCGGAAGTCATCCCAGAGCCGAACACCTGGCGCGAAGTCCTCACCTCAATAGAGCGCCGCTTAAAGGAAAACCCGGGTCTCCGAATTGCGATC
>JAIEOG010000386.1 GCA_019750655.1 bacterium | reverse complement strand
CGCATCCGCAACGTGCTCCTGCGCCCGGCCATAGACCTGATTAGTGGAGATTCGTCCTGCCATGCGATTAGTCCTTTATGCTTAGGATCGTGCGCAGCATTTCATCGCCGACCTTCATGGCCTTGGCCGAAGCGTTAAAAGCGGCTTGGTACTGCATCATCGAAACAGCTTCTTCGTCGAGGTTCACGCCACTCACCGATTGGCGGTAGTTTTCCAGCTGCCGCATGATGGAATCTTGGTGTGCCAGGTTGTTTTCTTCGTGTTGTGCTTCGACGGCGACTTTGCCTACCATTGCGGTCAAAGAGTCATTTAAAGTGTAGCGCCCTGCTCCCGATCCCGATCCCACGTGCTCTGGCATCAAGCGTTCACCCTGCAGCCCTGCAATTGCCAAAGCCACACGGTTATCCGAAGGTGCGCCCGCGGACATCCCCACCGCTACGCACGAAGGGTTTTTATCAATCGCGTCCGATATCTGTAGCAGCCCCGCGGCGCCTTGTAGCGCTTCTGGCTTGGCGAACAAATCGCGTCCCGAAACGCCGTCTGCGCCCACGCCTTCGCGGTGGGCCTTATTCACGTTGTCAGCAAATTCGTAAGCCACGCTGTCCAGGTGATTGAGCGCGGGGTTTACGACTTGATCGCGCACATACAGCAGCCCGCCCACTTCCCCATCTTTGATAACAGGAGTTGTTTTGCGAAGCCCGTTGCCGTCTTTAATGAAAACATCGACGGAACCCGCGGTCTTGTCGCCATCTGCTGGCGTACGCATCACGGTCATTTCATTGAAAGTCGTGCCATTCACCAGCACGCCCACGCCGCCTGCGGAGAGATTCACGCGGCCTTTGCCATCAGCCGTTTCCTGCAAACCAATCTTCGAACCCAGTTCGCGGACGGCAGCATCCCGGCGATCCAGAAGCTCCAGGGGCTCTTCGCCACGCGCTTGGGCTTGTTCAATCTGGCCATTGAGATCGGCCACTTCACGGCCCAAAGTGTTTACGCGGTCGATGGCAGCGCCAATCTGATTGTCCAGAGTGGCTTTCAGAGAGTTCAAATTGCCACTGAGCTCACGAAAACCCACCGCAGCCTGCTTTGCAGCAAAAGCAACGTTGGTACGCATGCTGCTCGTCTCCGGGTGAGCGGAGAGATCGCGGAAGTCGTTAAAAAACTTATTAACCATGTCATTCACACGGTAGGCGTCGTTGTGAATGAGGTCTTCGACCATGCGCAAACCATCACGGCGCGCTTGCACGCCACCGAGGACTTGCGCCTCGGAAACAATGCGCTTTTGCACAAACTGATCGTGAACGCGGATCGTTTCTTTCACCTGGACGCCATTGATGCGAACGTGGCCGCCTGGTGGCTGCTCTTGCGTCGCCATCTGTGTCCGTTGGCGAGAGAAGCCCGGTGTGTTGGCGTTGGCGATATTGTGGGAGGTCGTTTGCAGGGCCTGCCGGTTGGCATCCATTCCCTGCTTTCCAATTTCTAATATATCGGTGACAGGCATGGGGTCCTCAGTATTTGGCTTCGAAAACCTTCCCAGTGGAAGCGCTTTCGACTTTGCGTCCCTGAGCCGAGTAGGTCGGCGTATCGCCCAAAAGCCGGCGCCAGTGGTCTACAAAACGAGAAAGATTGTTGCCCGAGTGCTGCAAAAATTTTTGCCCCTGGCGCGCACGCATTTCTAGGTTCGACCAGCACTCCGCCCACGCCTTGTGGTGTTTTTCCCATTCCGGGCGTTGGTGCGGCGGCAAAATATCGAGCAACTTCGCGCTGGAGTCCGCGCCATACCAAGCGCGTGCGCCGTCCCGGATTTGATTGCGCAAGCCGACCAAACGGCGCGTAAGCATGTCCTTCGAAGCTGTGGTTTCGACGAGTTCGTCGCTCTTGAGAAGGATTAAAGCCGTGCGTTCACGGTCTAGAACTTCCATGAGTTCAGAGCAAACACGCCGGCTTTGCTCAGACCATTCGCAGAGCTGAGAGAATCTGTCCAAGGGGCACCTTGTACGGATTTAGATTATAAGTTGTTTTTACCGAAGCTTGTGGCCAAGTGCTCATCGAGCATCTTGTCAGCGATCGCGGCGCTATCTACTTGGTACGTCCCGTCCTTGATGCGCCGTTTGAGATCGGAAACTTTATCCGCGCGCACGTCCGGCAAAGCATGGACGATGTCCCGCGCTTCTTTCATGAGCAAGGCCTGGTCGGAGATCTGCACTGTCGCGTTTTCGCCTGCAGAGGTCACCGGCGCCTTCTGCCCCTGAACAGGGGTCGAAGAAACTTTGCCAGCTTTGTCCGCTGCTTTCGTATTTTCTAGTGCAGTACCACCCGCGATGGGATTTTGCGTGACCTTCATGGCCGCTCCTTAGCTCGGGTAAGGCGTTTCTCTGATTATACACCTATGCCCAGACATAGAACATTACACAATGTGTATTAACAAGGATGCGATGCGTATTATCCGAGAGGGTTTAACGCGCCCCGGTAGTGCGGAGGAGGTGTTCGTAGATGAGGTTGGAAAGTCCTAGCTGGTTGCTCTCGGCGATCTTACCGGCGTGCTCGGAATCGAGCATAGATTGGTAAATTCGCTCGCCCTGCC
>JAIEOG010000416.1 GCA_019750655.1 bacterium | reverse complement strand
TGAGCCTCTTCCGTCGGAGCCAGAACTAGGGGCGTTTGTGGAGTTGTTGCTTGAGCGGCTCCGGAGCCTGCGGCCACGGGCAAAAGCGGAGGTGCTTCTGGGGATTCTGCGCGCACGGGTGCCTGCGAGAGCAACAGGCAGAAAATATAAAATGCGCGGATCATGCGTCCTCTCATGAGGGCCTAGCGGCCCAGCGCGATACCTACGTGCACCCCAACAAATCCCTGTAGGAGCGACGGCGCTGCGGCAGCCCCGGGCATCATGTAGCTGACTTCAGCCCCGACGACCGCCAGAGTTCCCAGCGTCAGATCAAAACCACCCTTGAAAGCAAATCCCTTATCCGAGCCACTCATCCCGTACCCGGCGCCCATACTCAGCAACCAGGCCACAGAACCACTGCCGAAGCGACCTCGCAGTGCGATCGTGGGAACGAGGTATAGGAGCGTTCCGCCGGTGCCCAACACGCCACCGATCGTCAAACCGCCCTTTGCAAATCCTAGTTCTTCCAAAAGCGAGAGGTTCAAAGAGGTGAACCAGTCCGTCGCCACAATTGCGCCCAATGGCTTGCCCAAACCTACCGTCAACATCACCTGCGTCGCGGCGTCGTTAAAGCTCACGGATGTGACACGGAAGCGCTCTGCCGCAATCAGCACGCCGCTCGGGTTTTGGTAGAGCACTGCATGCGCCAAGACGGAAAGTTTGGTGCGGTAAATTTCTACGACGAGGAAAGTCTCCACCGGCTGGTTTTTGCCGATGCGTTTCAACGTTTCCATGTCGGGAGCGCCCTTGCTGATCACGACACGATCGTTGACGAGATTTACCTGATTAGCGCGGCACTCAGTGCAGGAAATCACGTTTTGCACGTCGCGCTCGGCGAGCGACTTCATGATCTCGGTTTCCACTACCGTGCTGTAATCCTGCTCGAGCGGGTAGTTCGGATAGACCGAGAAAATTCCCAAAGAAGTCGGCCGGCGTTCCAGATTCGCAATCCAATCCGCAATGCGATCGCCAATGCGTTCGGCGGCCGCAAACTCAGATTCGTCGGGCGAACGAGCATACGAGGGCTGGGCGATGCCGCCCCATACCAAGCATGCTAGCAAGAACGATGTAAGCGTCTGATAACGCATTGGGTTTTCCCATTTGGCGGGGATGGCAGCGGCACCCTTGGCCGTACCTATACCCACCCTTCTAGGAGACTTGTCGGATTTTTCAGGGCTTTTCCTGAGTTCTTTCGCTGTAGAATTTGAAACATGCGCTTATGGCAGATCGCGGTGGCTACTGCCCTGATTTCTGGGGGCCTCGTTTACGGGGCAACCCGTGACTCGGTGCCTCCGCCTTTTGACGTCCGCAGCGTGAGCCCACCGACCGCCCGCGACGTCGGCGACGCAATGCGCGAAACCATGCACATCCCGGCCCGTGTGGATCCGCCCGACCGCCTTTTCATGTTTGAAACTGGGTTTGGGATTCCCTCGCTGCCTGCGATCTCGGCGAGCTTCCAGATTCTCCGCCGCTGGCAGGTGGGCGCTAGCTACGGGATCGTTCCAGGACTAGCGCAGATCATTCCCCACGTTCCCTTGCCGGAAGTGCAGTACACCCTCCCGGATAATAACAACTACGCTTTGAACCCGGTGCTCTCCACTCGGAGCGTCGACTCGATTTGCCCATTTATCCGCTACTTCCCCACGCACCGTACGACTTACTTACAGCTGACGTGGGCACTCGTGCGCACCGACCACATGGTTTCTTCTGGATTGCGATCGGTGGCGTTGAACATGGAAATTCCCAACTCCAAAATTCTGGCGTTCACCACGCTCACGCACACCATTCCGACGCTTTCTATTGGGCATATTTTCTGGCGCCATCTCTTCTTTCTAAACATCAACATTGGTGCATCGTTTGTTCTGTCGACGACGTCTTCTACGCGAGTGACGACGAGTATTCCGGATCCGCTCGGCTCAATCGTTAATAGCGACCCAAACACTTTCAGGCCCTATGCTCAGCAAATGGATCAGCAGATCAATGCCAATGCCGACGTTATTAAAAACGCCATTGGGATTATTCCCTCCATTCAGCTGACCGGTGGCTTGATGTTTTAAGGTGGATGACTAATATAGGAACTCGAGATGCATAAAAAAATCTTAGCTCTCTTATTCGTACTCAGCTTTGTCCCAGCACTCGGAAACGAGCCGCTCGCTCGCGCGCGCGAGGGGCGCAACATCGAAGTCGGCATTTCAGCCGGTTATCCGGTGGGCGCCGGGATGCTCATTGGTTATTGGGGAAAGCCTGAGTTTCCGCTCGTCGCTCGTCTGTCGACGGGAGTCGGTACCATGCTCGACCTGGGCTGGGGCCTCACGAGCGAAGATCTCGACGCCTACGTCGGCGTTAGCGGCGGGCTCATTGGCTATTTGGGCGTCTACAGTAAGAACCAAACTTTCCTGGGCCCGACAGTAGGGCTTCGTTGGAAAGTTTTTACTATCAGCGTCGGACCTTCGGTAATGTTTGTCGGAGGCGAGCCGGCCGTTCTACGCGGCGCCGGACAACTCACTTACTCCGGTTTCTTTTAAGACCGGATGCAAGCTCT
>JAIEOG010000274.1 GCA_019750655.1 bacterium | reverse complement strand
CGAAGTGACCTATGGCCGTCACTACTTGCTGGCGCGGGGTGGTGGCAGCGGGTTCTTTCCGCTCGACGTGGTGCTGGTGTTGACACGCGATCGCCTGTCGCCCTGGGTGATGCAATGGGTCGCGCGTTTGGCGACGCGCATGAGTTTCAAGGCCACTGGCGAGGCAAGAGACGAGCAGCTGACGGCGAGATAGCTTGCACCTCATGGGGGGTGCTCCTTCCGATTCGGATCAAGACCATGCTGAACCGTACACGCCAGGAGGACGAGCAACGTACAGAATTGGGTCATAGAATAAACATGAATGTTCCCTTCGACGTCCCCCTTTCGACGTCCCTTCGACGTCTTTGGCAAACTAACCTGGAATGTCCCCGTTTCGTCTCCCCGTTTCGTCTCTAAACCACCGCGCCACCTCCCGACTCTACTCTGCGCTTTTGCCTCCCTTACATGGAATATGTCTCACAAAATCTTTTTTCAATCCAGGCGGAGAATCCGCCAGCACAATACAGGTGGAGCACGCAGCTCTCATGGTCGAAAGTCCACACTTCATCCGCTTCACCATTTAACCAACAATCGAAGTCTCCAGTCTTGTGATCGTAGAATGGAACAAGGATCTTGGCCGAGGAAGGCGCGCTGAGGAACAACCGGATATCGGCGCAAAGCTTTTCCATAGCCGACGGCCAGATCGACTGGCCGGAGTATTGATCCAAGCCAAATGCGCCGAGTTTCGAGACCAGTTCGCGATATTGAGAAGGCATTTCGATGGTTCTCCGTAGGAAGTCAGTGTGTGGAAACGAAAACAACAACACGCGAGACTGACTATACAAGATACCAAGCTTCCATAGTCTCTTGTCGTGTCTGCCTTTTTTTCCTCTTGGAACAATTGCGCCAATTTCCAATGAAGCCGCCATGAGTCTTCTCATGGGAGATGAAGCGGCTAGACACATGAAATCAGAAATACGGTTTAGTGCTTGTTGCTTGGGCAAGGATAAAGACTCGTTCCAGTCTGTTGGAAGTTCATCCGATGCTGTTCGGACTACGTCGCACATTGGAAACAGAGTTTCAATACTCACAGAAACCTCTCTTCATTATCATTACTTAAACGCAGGCATACTCGATTTGGTCCGCAACGTATTGAAATATGGGCCGTAACCTCTATCGACTATTTGGGCGAACTGTAGCACTTGCGCCTGCGTCGGGTTTGGATTTGCACTTCTGAATGCCGTCCACATTCCAGACACTTCTGCATGTACATTCCTATGCAGGCCCACGAGATTTGAGATACGATTCGGATCACCATCGAATAGATGGCGATACTCAAGCGGTATTCGATGATGAACCTCAAGTAGATTTTCGCCTGCCTTGGCGGCGGCACGTTCTGCTTCAGTGTGGAGCGATTTGTAGATTTGGTTGTGGGTTCTTCTTCCCTGTGATCGAAGTGTGTCTGCAGAAACCAGTGCCCAGCGAGATGGCGCCTTTATGGCGCATTCCGAGGTTTTTTCGGCGATACCAATAGCTTTTCTAAACTTGTTGACGTATTTGCCAACTTTGAGTAAATCTCCCACGTAGGGTAATCCTGCGCCCGCTGCGCTAACACCGGCGTTTGTGTAATCGCCATTGTAGGCGTAGATGGCTGCGTTTGTTCCATCGGAAAGCGGTGTGGGGTCAAAAATCCCAACGACATCCAAGATGAACTGGAAAATCTCGAGATTACTGAACGGCAGCTGAACTGCACTCGGAGCCAGCGACGGCCCATAAGGGGGCGGCAGCGGCCCTCCCAGACCATTATACCGAGGCGTATAATTACTGGTTGGGGGAGGCGGATAACCATTATAATGACCACCGCCCGGCGAGCCGCCGTAAGGACCATGGCCGCCGCCCGGATAGCTTGGATAACCGCCGTAAGACTGCAAGCCGCTCGGATCAGTGAGGTTTGTCGGGTTCCCGTTCACATATGCGTAGACATTCGTCCCCGCCGCCAGCCCAATCGGATCTTCCTGCAAGAATCGCCCCAGCGCCGGCGACAGCAGCCGCTCCCGATTGTCATACGTCAAACTCACCGTGTCGTAGCGCAGCCCCTGGTGCAAATACACCCACCCATACGAGCTGCTGCCCCGCGTGTTCCAGCTCGCATCGTAGACACTCGGTACCCCATAGGGATCGTAAACGTACCGCTCCTGCACGGCCCCCGCATTGTTCACCAGTGCCGTCACGTTGCCCTGCGCGTCGTACAGCGGCCACAGTGATTCATCCAGCGTCCCGTTTGCATCCGTATCGCGCAGCCGGTTGATCAATCGGTCCACGGCGGTCGGGTCCCACACGTAGCTGGCCCGGTGCGTGCCGCCCACGCGCTCCTCGATCACCTGCCAGCGGTCGTTGTAATACAAGTCGGTCGCGGTGCCGCTGTTCTCCGTGATGCGGCGGCCCAGGGCATCGTACGTAAACGACTGGATCGTCGCGCCGCCGGCGTTCTTGACCGTCACCACGCGCTGCCAGGCGTCGTACACGTATTGCTTGCCGGTCTGGTCCGTCGTCAGGTTGCCGTTATTGTC
>JAIEOG010000272.1 GCA_019750655.1 bacterium | reverse complement strand
GGCGAAGCGGCCGACATACGCGCCCTCATCGGCTTTCCAAGTGAGTTCCGTGTGAGCCCCAGGAAGTCTAAAGCCCGCCGAACTAGCGCCGTTGTTCTCGGTGAAAACTTTTACTTCAACGGTCTCTCCCCATTTCGCCATTCGGTCGGGGAGGATGGTTGGAAAAGGTGCCGCGGCGGACGCGGGAACGAGATTAAGGGCCGTGAACGCGAGAGCGAAAATGGCATTACGCATACTCGGGTTTGAAACCCTTAGAGAGGGTGATGTCAATCACCGATGAAGCGGGCGGGGCCTTACCCCGCCTGAGCGGGGTGGTTCTTAAAAAACTACGCCAAGTGCAGTCCCCGTGGCGTCCACACCGGGTTCTTGAGCTTGGGTCGCGGGCGTAAGGTTTCTATGCCATGCGCTCGCACCCCCCACAGGGAATTGGATCAGCTCACTAAGAATTCCGTTGATCGAACCGAGAATGGACTGCCGGAAGGTTGTGATGTTTACCCATCGCGTGGTGCCTTCGAAATAGTTCAAAGGTGAAACGCCGTCTGCCAAACTCGCAAGGACAGTGGGAGTGGTAAGCGGGGTCTCGATCCAGTTGAAGCGGTTGATCCAACCGCCCAGATAGCCTCCCGTAATGCCTTCGCCACTGGTGACTAGGCTACCGATTTTCAGGGCTGTCGGCATTCCGGCCGCTGTGCAGGCAACGTGGGACAGGAGCGAGTACGCCATGCTTGCCCGCAAATCAAAAATGCCCGTCTGCAAGAAGTCTCCTAGGAAAACGGACTCCTGGCTGATGAGCGCTGTGTAGCGTTTGTAGCGGAAAGGGTGCCAGCGGCGCGAGAATCCGGGGCGGATTCCATGCCTGTCTAAGTAAGCAGTGACGCTTTTTAAGATCTCCGAAGGTGGGCGCCCTTTGAGCTTCTGGGACCATGCGATAAGCCGGTCTAAAGAAGCATCGGCTTGCGCGTCCTTGACCACCAAGATCGTCTGGCCTTGTGGCTGCGCGATGAGAAACCGTGAGATTTCATTCGAAGCATCCCCCGCTAAAGCGACTGTTTGCCGTGGTCCTTCCGAGGGGCCCTTAAGGGCTTCAGCTGCCGCTTGGAGAAGCTTCTCTCGGACTAACACCGCGTCCGGGCAGCTTGCGGTGGCCGCCTGCGCAGGATTCAAAGTCGTAAAAAGAAATACTGTCAGCGCCGAACTAAAAAGCGTCATGCGGGCGTGCTATCTGTTTTCAAAAATTAAATCAATCTTCGGACCAGATGAGCACGGCTTTGCCCTGCCTGCGCAGGGGATCGGGTTAGCGGCTCACGGTGAGGTAGTGGTACCGCCCACCTTCTTTTAGCTGCGGATCCTCGGCGAGAAAGTGCCCAATGAACTGCGCGGGTAAGCCGGCAATAAACAACCGGGGATCTGAGACGATGTTCGAAAGCGACTTGGCGTCCGCTTTCTGCATTTCACTCGCAAGCTCTCGGGCAAAATCGGAAATGCTGCGGTTCTTCCGAAAGAAAACAGCGCGCCCTGTTTCACTATCTAGATAAAAGAGGCCGCCATAATACTTCTCCGCTTGCGCCCAATACAGTGTCAGGACTTCACCCGACGGGCGAGTAAACAATACGGGCAAGATATGGCTGATGGAAAAACCCGACATCGAATCGGAGTGCCAGGGGTACGTGTCGGGTAGCATTTCGGAGCGGGCGTCATGCGTTCCAAATTCTTCAATCAAGGTCGTATGGACGTACATCTCATTGGTGTAGAGGATATGAATCCCCCGGTCTCCCAAATCGGATATCTGCAAGTTTTTAGGGCCGATGGTGTCGTAGCGCAATTTTGCGGACGTTCTACTCGGACGCCACGCAGAGTGGCGGACTCCGTCCTGGCCAAACCGAAAAACATTCAATCCGGTTTCATCGAGCTGGATAAAACCCGCCACGAGGCCATAGGGTGTCGCGACGCTGTTTACGCGAGTGAGAATATTGCCGCCGCGTTGGAAGGTGACCTGATTTACGCCTTCGGCCAGAGGGACTTTGAGCGGGACATGCCGGAGAATAGTCCCTTCGACAGAGTCGTTGGAAATCTGCTCAGAACCCACGAGTCCTTGAACGCATACGGGAGTGCCGAACTGCGCGCTGACCGGACCAAACTGCAGAATCCCCCCAGCCATCAAATCGGAAGCGATAAAAAGCGGTAAGAGCCCGAAGAAATTCTTCATGGGGGCAGGGGTACTATGGGTGCGTGGGCTGGGCAATATTTTTGGGTCAACAAAGACCCGGAAATATCCTCAGCCTTAGCATTAGCCTCATTCTCGCGGCTTAGTTTCCAGGGCCTTAATCAAACCACTCAACATTCTGGCCAGCTCTTGTAGCTCGGAATAGAAGATCTGAAAGTCCGCCTCCTTCAATACCGAGCGGGTTTTCAGGATTTGGAGCATCGGTACGCATTCAAAGACAGATCCTCTGGCTATTCGGTAAAAGTTTTGTTTTTCGCTTTTATGCCAACGGCCGTACCCTTCGGCGATGTTGTTACAAATGGATAGGCTCGCTCGT
>JAIEOG010000390.1 GCA_019750655.1 bacterium | reverse complement strand
ATGCGGAAAGTTTCGGTGTTAGGGCCCATCTCGTTGGATATGAGCAACCGCTTTGCGCCCTTTGATGCCCAAATGATCTTCGGCACGGGCGTGGAGTATCAGGTCGACTCCGAACTCGCGATTGTGGCCCACCTGCGCTACAACCTGGGCCTTGTCGACATCGACACAAGCGCCGATCGTTTCTATTCGCGTGGCATTCAGCTGATGTTTGGCGCGAAATTCGGACTCTGACGGTTACAGATTGTGGCGGAGCGCGTTCGCAATATTCATGCGAGAGGCGCGGAATGCCGGGAAGATAGCGGCCAACGTTCCTGCAATCACGGACAAGATAGCCGCGTCGAAAAAGCTACGGAAATAGTATCCCAATACAATCGTCAGCGGCTGGCTCGCGCCAGGCATCACGAGCGAAAGCTGCAAAGAGTTGATACCTTCGGTCAGAAGCGCTCCTAACCCCACACCCGCTAGCGCCCCCAGTAGCCCTAAGATAGCCCCTTCCAAAACGAACTGTTTCAAGATCGAAGAAGCTGTTTCCCCGAGAGCCGCAATCGTTCCAATCTCTCCGGTACGCTCGAAAACTGACATCCCAATCGTATTCAAGATGCCCAGGAGGATGAGCGAGAGAATGATGAATTTCAGCACTTCGTTCTGGACGCGGTTAAACTCTTCCACCTGGCGATAGAGCTTGGCGACTTCGTACCAAGCCTTGAGCTCCACCGTGCCACCCAGATCGGCACGCAACGCCTCCAGCGCGAGATCGGTATTTTCCGTGTCCTTAAGACTCACAACAATCTGCTCAACGCGCTTAGTATCTAAAAGCTTTTGCGCAAGCAACAGGGGCACTAGGAACGTTCTATCGTCGATAGACGAAACCGCTGTGGTAAACGTCCCCACCACTTGCAAATCCAAAGCATTAACGACACCATCGTAAGTATTCGCCAAAACGGTGACTTGATCCCCTACACGGATTCCGAGATTAGCCGCTAATCCGCTTCCTACTGCAACTTCAAAAGCCCCGGATTTTTCAAACCCTTTGCCGGACGTGAATTTAAAGGATCGGTTTAGGTTCTCCGCCGTCGGGTCAAAGCTCATACCCTGAGCGCTGGTGGACCGATCGCCTTTGCTCAATAGACCAAAAAACGTCAAACGCCCTGAAGCCGAACGCACATAGGGATTGCGCGCGATCCGCTTCTGGACGGCGCCATAATCCGCCATCAAGGCTTCCTTGGGGGATTGCGCAGTCTTCGCCCAGTAGGCGGGTGTAGCGACTTGGATGTGGCCCGTTTGAGTCTTAATCGTCACATCTCTCAAACCGTAGATGATGCTGCGGACGAAACCGCTGAAAACAATTAGCGCAGAGACGCCGCCGGCGATCATAAAAACGTTCAGCGCCGTACGCCGCTTGTTGCGGAAGACATTCCGGATGGCGACTTTTAAGCGCATCTTTTCATCTCGCTCGTGGCAAACGTTAAGGGCGCTTCGGAGTGCTCTCCATCCGCCAAGAAGAAAGTGCGCTCGGCCCGTTGCAGAATCATGTGATCATGGGTCGAGAAAACAAAAGTCGTCTGCAGCTCTTTATTGAGCTTTTGCATCAGGTCCAGGATTTCAATCGCCGTTTTGCGATCGAGGTTCGCTGTGGGTTCATCCGCGAGAATCAAACGCGGTTTCTTTGCCATCGCACGGGCAATCGCCACGCGTTGCCGTTGCCCGCCGGATAGCTCACTCGGCTTATTCAGCAACTTCTTACCCAACCCCACTTGTTCCAACGCTTCGCTCGCCATCTTGCGGCGCTGGCGTTTGGACATCCCGAGCAACAGCAAGGGATACTCGACGTTTTCTAAGGTGCTCAACGTCGGGATGAGGTTGAAGGTCTGGAAGATAAACCCCAGTTTCTTACAACGGAAACGGGCTAGTTCATCGGGGCGCAAAAGGCGCAGCGGAATCCCATCAATGAGGATATCGCCCGAAGAAGGCGTATCAATCGCTCCAATCAGATTCAGAAGCGTGGTCTTGCCGCTACCCGATGTTCCTGCGAGCGCCATGAACTCACCGGCTTGCACCGTGAGCGAAATGCCTTTCAAAGCATCTACATCGACGCCTCCCATGCGGTAACGCGTGGTGACTTCACGGACAACCAATAGGGGTAGCTGTAGAGGGGGATTCATCTGCTCCTTTATCGGATTTTCCGAGGGAAAATCTTATGGAAGCAGATGACGCGGCGCGCTTTGTTAGGCCGATTCCATGGGCGGGCAGCTACAGAACAAATTGCGATCGCCCCAGACGTTATCGATCCTAGCCACCGATGGCCAAAATTTACGCTCCCGCGCTGAAGCCGACGGGAATGCCGCGACCTCACGGCTATAGGGGTGTTTCCACTCTGTCGCCGTAACTTCTTCCACTGTGTGAGGCGCATTGGAAAGCGGGTTATCCTCCCGCGGCCATGCACCGCTTGCGACCTTACGCGCTTCTTCGCGAATGGAAATCATCGCCTCACAGAAGCTATCAAGCTC
>JAIEOG010000418.1 GCA_019750655.1 bacterium | reverse complement strand
TGACGGCATCAAACAGTTCACGCAGTGGCCCACCATCCCGCAGATTTTCCTCAAAGGGGAATTCATCGGCGGGTTCGACATCGTCCGCGATCTTTTTGAGCGCGGCGAACTCGAGTCGATGGTCCAAGCGGCGGTGAAGCACTAGGTCGGCGATGCACTGGAGGCCGTCGAGGGAAATCCTCAAAAGCCCACTCGCAGGTTGGTTCCTTTTCGCTTTTTTCGTCCAAGTCCTTTTCATTACTCCCGTGGGTACAAACCCCGCAGCTCGCTGGGCCACTCTCTGCGCGATGGCGGAAGATCACTCCTTTGAGATCGACCCGTACCTCGAACACACGATCGATTGGTCGCGCGGTCCGAACACGCATTACTATTCGAATAAACCCCCTGGGCCCGCGCTTGTCGGCTTTCCAGTGTTTTGGGTGCTGGATACGTTGCAAACGCGCGGCATTGCCAACCGCGACGCCCGGGATCAAACGCGTTATCTCTGGCGCGGGGTGAACCTGCGGCTCTTAAGCTTTCTTTTCCAGATCTTGCCGTTTTTTTTCCTCGTCGCACTTTGGATCGGGCGACTGGAGCGATTGGATCTTTCCAACCGCGCCATAATGGCTTCAGCAGTCGCTTTACTCTTTGGAACCACCAGCACCATTTTTCTGAACTCCTACTTTGGCCATGGGATGACGGCCGTCTTCGCGCTGGGCTTGATTTACGCGCTCAGTGAAAAATCCGTGTTTTGGACGGCGTTCTTTTTTGGAATGGCTTTGCTGTGTGACTATACGAGCAGTCTCTTGCTCGTTCCGCTCACACCGCTTTGGGGCCGATCGCTTTGGCGTAGCCCGCGCAAACTCTACTGGCTCTGGCGTTTTGTCGCGGGTGCGGCACTGCCAGGCGCGCTTTGGATCTGGTACCACACCGTCTGCTTCGGAAGCCCTTTTGCCACTTCGGGCAGCTTTCTAAACCCCTTGTTTGTGGAGGCGTCGGACGCGGGTCGCTTCTTGGGGATCTTTTCACTGCCGGATCGGCACGTGATCTTCGAACTCGCTTTGGGGGCAAAGCGGGGACTCTTGTTCACGCAGCCCTGGGTGCTTTTTTTCCTCGCGGCGGTTTGGATGCTTCCGACAGCGCAACCAGGCGTTCTGCCCAACCCGCGCAAGCAGTGGGTGCACTTTGCGGTGCTTTCGTTCTCGCTTTTGTTCCTGCTCGTCTCGAGTTTTAACGGGTGGCATGGCGGCAACACGGCGGGGCCGCGTTACCTCACAGCAGGCTTGGTTCTTTGTGCCGCTGCGCTTGGGCTGCTCTGGGATTCTCTTTCGGGAGAGTGGGAAAAGCGTTTCTGGTGGCTCTTAGGTGTGAGCGCATTTCTGCAGATCGTGTTTCTTTCTGTCTACCAGGGAATGCCGGGGCCTGAGGAAACGCTTTGGGGTTATTACCGTCGCCAGATTTTAGGCGATCACGGTGGCACTCCGATTTCGCGCCTCGCTGTGGGCGTCCCGATTCTAATCTTCTTGCTCTACAGAACGCGCCCTAAGAACCCGAGCTTTTCTAAAAAGCCGGCCCGGTGACCACGCCCTAAATCCGTGAACGCACAGTAAGCGATATTGAGTTTTACGATGGTCTTCCGATGAGCGCGGCGCGCCGCCGACTTCCAGCCTTTCGCCAGGCAGCGGTTCTCTAAAGCTTCGTAGAGCTTTGCTTCTTCTTCAAAACGCAGCAACGACTGCGTGTAGAGGGCTGTGGCGCCGGCGGCATGCCGCCGGTAGGCGTAGCCCACAAACGGAAGCCCGACGAGTGTTTCGCCCGCTAGCAGAAGCTTGGCCCAAAGATCGAAATCTTGGACCATTTTCCAATCGGTCGAGAACTGAGGGAACTGCCCGTGTGAATCTCGGCGGAAACAAACCGTGGGGCAGAAAATAAAACAGCCGCGCAGCAGAGCATCCAAACCACCTTCTCCCGCAAGGTGCGAACGCCAGGATTTCATAGCGTCAGGAAGCGAGAAGGCCCGGCTGCCATCTTGATCAATGATCTGCGCTCGGCAATAGAGCAAGGCCGCCGACGGATTCGCTTTCCACCCCGCGAGCATTCTATCGACATAGCAGGGTTCTAATTTATCGTCGGCGTGGAGCAGGGTGGCGTAGGGCGTGTCGGCGAGGTGCAGGCAGTGATTCCAGTTCGGCGCCATGCCCAGCGATTTTAAATTGCTTACATACCGGATGCGCGGATCGGAAAATGCCTGCACCGTCTCGCGCCCAGATTCCGCACCGCTGTCATCTACAACGATAAGCCGCCACTCAGCAGAGGTTTGCGAAAGAACACTCTGGATAGCTTTTCGGAGTAGATCGGTGTCGCGGAAAAACGGGATAGCAATCGTGATCACAGCCGGCCTACCGCCACCCATTCATTATGGCGGAAGATGTGCCCGAAGACCGACGGGAAGGGGAAAGAGTAGAGGTCTTCGATTTCTGCATTAAGAGAGCGCAGCCAATTGCGAGCGCGTTCGCGGTCGACATA
>JAIEOG010000358.1 GCA_019750655.1 bacterium | reverse complement strand
CGTGTGGAATGCCGGCCTGTCGACGGTTGGTCGAAAAAACCGCTCACCGGCGTTCAAGACGGGCACAGCCGCGTTTACCAGCACGGAAGCGATCGACTCGTCCTTTGGTCGAGCGCTTCGCTCCCTACTGGCCAAGCGTTGCACGCCCCTCTGTTTCTCTGTCTGGAGTGGAATCCAAATGCTTTTCCCACGCCGCAAGCGCTCGTGACGGAAAGAGAACGGACCTCGGATTACTGGAATACGTGGGTAAAACACTGTTCCATCCCGACTCTCTACCAACAACAAACGATCCGTTCGGCACTCGCGCTTAAGCTCCATTGCTTTGAAGAGACAGGGGCCATTCTCGCTGCACTAACGACTAGCCTTCCCGAAGAGGCGGGCGCGACGCGGAATTGGGATTACCGTTTCTGCTGGTTGCGGGATGCCTATTTCAGCCTGAGTGCCTTACGCAATCTAGGGCACTTCGAAGAGATGGAAGCTTTCGTTGAATTCGTCGTGAGGCTGTCGGAGTCCCCAGAAAACGAAGGCAGGCTGCGGCCCGTTTACCGTCTGGATGGAACCCTCCCCTTACCCGAAGTAGAGCACCCAGCATGGAAGGGCCTTGCGGGTAGCCAGCCCGTGCGGAGCGGCAACCAGGCCGCCGAGCATATTCAGAACGACGTCTATGGCGAAATGGCGCTCACTCTGTCGCCGATTTTCTTTGATGATCGTCTTCACCACCTGCGCACTCCCCGAGTCGAAGCCTTGTTTGAAGTTCTGGCCACTCGCTGCTCTCAAACGCTCGGAGAAGCCGATGCGGGGCTTTGGGAAGTCCGGCACGGCTGGCAGGAGCATTCGTTTTCCACTTTGCTCAACTGGGCTGGTCTGGAACGCGCCCGTAGAGTCCAGGAGTGTGGTTGGCTTAAAACCCTCAAGATCGATCTCTCCGCTGAGATTGAACGGGCTCGCCATGCCCTCGTCCGCGCCTGCCAAGATGGTGCGCTTCTCAATGGGCCAACTGATCCGACGGCAGATGCTGCCCTGCTACTGCTCCCCGTTTTAGGGTTTCCCGACGAAGAAATCTGCCGGCGCACGGTCGCGCGTACCTGGAAAGACCTGCGCTTCGAGGGAGTCGGAGAAATCGGCGCTTACCTCTTCCGCTATTTACGGCCTGATGACTTTGGAACCCCGAAGGCGCCGTTCTTGATCTGTTCTTTTTGGTTGGTACAAGCGCTCGCCAAGATGGGGCAGAACGAGGAAGCCCATAAGGTAATGCGAACGATTTTGTCGTCGGCAAACTCGCTTGGGCTGCTTGCAGAACACTTCGATCCAGCCGCGTCAAAACAATCGGGGAATTTTCCTCAGGCCTACTCCCATGTCGGAGTGATCAACGCTGCTTTTGCTATTAGTCCGCCTTGGAACGGCTGGCCGTGACACGATGTGTTACTCGCTTTTATCCGACGATAGTAGATAATCGCAACACTGCTCGAGTTTGCTTGTTGAGTATGGCAACTATTTCGCCCGAAGTGCCGCGATTTTGCGAAGGCACGAGCCTTGCACAGTAGAGCTCCTACGGAAGGGTCATGGCGAACACAAACGACGTATACAATCCAGCACTCAAGCGCCGCCGAAGCTCCCAACGCAAGAATGCGCGGCAACTCACCAACCACGCAGAAATCCAGCAATGGGTTCAAGCCCGTAGCGGAAGCCCTGCAACCGTGGAAGGCACGGGGGGAGCAGAACCCGTCGGGATCTTGCGCATCCGTTTCCCGGGCTATGAGGGGAAAACCACCCTCAAAGAGATCTCCTGGGAGGATTTCTTCAAGAAGTTCGAGGAGCGCCGGCTCGCTTTTCTATGCCAAGACAAGACCGCAGAAGGCACCCTGAGCAAGTACTGGAAACTTGTCCGTCGTGCGGATTCGCCAGTATAATTAGGCGTAGTCCATCCACACGGGAGCCCCTGCTTTGACCTTCTTACCCGACAGGCTCAGAGCGGTCTTTTCCCACATCCGCTCCGCAATCTCGGATTTTCGCCACGTCGGCAGCGTTTGGCCTAGTTCTCGCTTCACTGCACGGAGAGTGGCAAACCTTCTACCAACAGGCTCCAAAGCCGTTGTGGAATATGGGCCCGGCACCGGCGCCATAACCCGCTATTTGCTTCCTAAACTAGGTGTAGGCGCCCGGCTGTTTGCCATTGAGGTGAACCCCGACTTTCAACGGCTTCTGGAGTCATGGGGAGATCCCCGTTTGTTAGTTATGCGCGGGCGCGCTGCAGAAAATCTAGAACCCATTCGAAATGCGTTTCCAAATGGCGTAGATGCTGTGGTGTCAGGCATCCCATTTTCTTTGATGCCAGAGGAAAGTCGGGATTCGCTCACTTCCCAAACTTCATCGATCTTACGGCCGGGCGGGAGATTTATTCTCTACCAGAGCTCTCGCCTGATGGTTCCCATATTCAAGAAATACTTCGTCCAAGTGAAAGTATCGTTCGAGCCCCGCAATATCTTCCCGTACTTCATT
>JAIEOG010000230.1 GCA_019750655.1 bacterium | reverse complement strand
TGATTGGAAAAAGCCGCCCTACGAATACGAGCACACGCGCATGCCCATCGACTTGATCGCAGGCACCGCGCAGCTGCGCGAGCTGATTGAAAAAGGCAGCTCCGTGAAAGAGCTCGAAAAGCGCGCGTTGAAAGATGTCGCCGCTTTTAAAAAACTGCGCAAAGACTACTTGCTCTACAAGGGCTAGTGCCGTTCGATCAATTCGATCTTGTAGCCATCCGGATCTTCGACAAACGCGATGACCGTCTTGCCATGCTTCATGGGGCCGGGTGGCCGCGTGATCTTCGTGCCCGCCATCGCAATCTTCTCGCAAGCAGCATAGATATCCGACACACCGAAAGCCATGTGCCCATAGGCGCCCCCGAGTTCGTACGATGGCGTCTCCCAGTTGTGGGTGAGCTCTAAGTAGGGCTCGGTATCCCCGCCATCGCCTAAGAAAGCGAGTGTGAATTTGCCGTCGGGGTAGTCGGTACGGCGGTGGAGTTTCAATCCCAACACCTCGGTATAGAACCGCAGAGAACGCTCAAGATTACCGACGCGGACCATGGTGTGTAAAAATTTCAATGCTTTCTCCACTTTAAAGGCTGCTGACCTTGACACCCTGACTGCCCCTTACTAAGCCAAGGGCAATGAAAGGGAAACCATGAAAAAGTTTTTGTTCCTCGCACTCTTCGTCTTCGCAATGGCCTTCTCGGCAAAGTCGGAAGCCCAGGGCTGGTCGGTCACGCTTTACGGCCCGACCACCTATTACGGCGGTTACTACCAGCCTTACTACCAACCGGTACCCGTCCAAGTCGTCCCTGTAGCGCCGCCACAACAGTATTATTGGAACGGCTATGCCTGGGTTCCTGCAGGCGGCGTAAGCACTTACTACTATGAATCGGTAACTGTGCCTGTGCGCCCATTGCGCCCCTTCCGGCCTTTTCGGCCCTGGTAAGCAATGAAAGCGTTTTACTGGCTACTAGGTCTGGCAGTGCTAGGCCTAGTAGCCTTTTTTATTTTTCGCAATCCTGCAGAGGAAACTCCGGCAGGTGAAACGGCTGCGCAAGCGCCCCTCGGTGCCGAACCTGTTCAGCCGGCAACGCCTCCAGCAGCGGCTGCAGTACCGCAAGAGCGGCAAGCCTCGCCCGCAAAAGCCGCAGCTAAGACAGAAGCAGGGAATTTAGCGGCACTCAAAGCAGCTCTCACGAAAGCCCCTGAGAATCCGGAGCTGCTCACGAAAATCGGGCTCGCCTACGCCCAAGGGATGAACGACCCCAAAGCAGCCATGCCCTATTTCGAACGCGCGCTGAAAGCCGAACCTGGCAATGGCGTGATGTACCATAATCTCGTCGGTGCTTACCTTGCGGGAGAACAAACCGATCGCGGCGTGCAGTTCTTCAATGATTTTCTGGCGTCCAATCCGCCGAATCCGGGAATTGCCCATTCGTCGATGGCTGACTTACTCGCTGCTTCAGGACGCACGAAAGAAGCGCGGGGCTTTGCGGAGCGCGCTGTACGCGAAAACCCCGACTCAGCGGCCAACCGCGCGCTTCTGGCCAACATTCTCCTAAGCGCAGGCGACCCAGGCTCGGAAAACGAATTTCGGATGGCACTGGATCTCATCCACGGCGAGAGTGCCGCACTCATTCAGCAGGGAATGGATCCCGCCAAAGCACAGGCGCAGGAGCAACAGCTCAAGCGCGGCTTGGTCGAGAGCCTCATCCAAGGCCGGCGCTGGGGCCAGGCCAAGCAAGAGATCGAACAAGTGGCGGATCCGGCTGAACGCCAGCAATTGCTGCAACATCTCCAAGAATCGCGCCGAGCCCCCAATGCCCCGGGAGACACCCCGGTTGCACCACCGTAGGTGCTGCGGTTAAATAGGCTCACGAAAAGGAGCCACCATGAAGATTTTCATACCCGTTTTACTAGCCGCTATCCTCAGCCCCCTCGCGCAAGCAAAAGCGTGCAAGCTCTCCCTGAGCGGCACCGATCAGATGCAGTACTCCACGAAGGAACTCAAAGTCGCCAAAGACTGCGACGAAATCTCTGTGACTTTGAAACACGCAGGCAAACTCGCAAAGAACATCATGGGCCATAACTTCGTGCTCGTGAAGACGGCCGATGTTTCCGGCGTTAGCGGCGAAGCACTCAAGGTTGGCGCGGAAAAAGATTACATCCCAAAAGACGCGCGCATCTTGGCCCACACCAAACTGTTGGCAGGCGGGCAGTCTGACACCGTGAAATTCAAGAAGACGATCCTGACAGCGGGTGGCGACTACACATACTTCTGCACTTTCCCAGGCCACGTGGGCTTGATGCAGGGCAAGTTTATCGTCGAATAATTTCTCAATGGCTCTCGGCCTGCCCGAGAGCCACTTTCTTTGCCGCACCCACCCTTTCTTCGCCTCTTCGCTGAGATATCCTTTTGCCATCTTAAAACCCTTCAGGAGGCATTATGGTGTTTTTCAGAAGTATGGTTGTAGGTCTTTCCTTGTTCGCAGCGGGCGCTCAA
>JAIEOG010000256.1 GCA_019750655.1 bacterium | reverse complement strand
CGCCCTCTATCTCAAAGAAGCGAATGCGAAACAGCGCGCTGCTAAGTATGCACTCACCGAATCCGAATCGCTCTGGATGCAAGCGATCAACGCGCGCTACGACACGACGATCAAAGCAGAAGACCGCGCTAAGCGATTCATCAAGCTATTAGAACAAGTCCTCAAAGTGGAAAAAGACCCGGGCTTCTTGGCAGAAACCCGCTCCTACCTCGCACTCACCCGCTGGGGTGTGGAAGTCGCTGGGGCTGATAAATCCGACGAGAGAACTCAAGCCATCGAAGAAGTAGATGCCCTGATTGAAAATGTGCTCTCCGGAAACCGCAACCACCCTATTCACCATTACAAAATCCACCTCTGGAACATGGATGGCTACAACATCAACGCACTGGAATCAGCCAAAGTCTGCGGCCCCACCAACCCGGCCTGTGCGCATATGTGGCATATGCAGTCGCATATTTACGACGGCATTTGGGAAATGCGGAACGCAGCTTACCAATTCGAAGCGGCCCACCGCATCGACAACGCCTACCTCATGGCGAACAAGCTTAATGGAAAAGTGATCCACAACTACCCGCACAACATGGACTACTACCTGAAAGTCTTGAACGCTACAGGAGGCGTCGACCGCGCCTTAGAACTCATCAAGAACATCCTTTCCGGTCCTCGCGCGTTGGAAAGCTCCAGTGCCTACACCGATCCGGTTGATTGGGTGGCTGGTAGCGCCATTAAACTTCTCGAGGAATACGAGCTTTGGAAAGAAGCGCAGCGGATGGTGCGCGACGGCTACTTTGAAGGCCTGCGCTTAGACCGCACGGAAGAATCAGATCTACCCGATCGCCTTTACCGCTTCTTGGGTCTGGTCGCTTTAGAAAACGGCGACTACACCAAAGCGCTCAGTTATGCCGATAAGCTAGTCGATTTACGGGAACAGATTTCTAAGACCAGCGCCAAAAAAGAAGTTCTGGATAACATCCAGGATGTGGAGAAAGACCTGCGTTATTGGATCCGCGCCCGGGAAACCGATGCGCCTGTGCCGCTTTCTTTCTATGAACAGCTTATCAATCTGGGAATTACACCTAAGCACCGCATCGCCCTCCTAGCGATGGAAAAAGAGAATAAGGAAGTCGCTCAGAAAATCGTGGATAACCACAGCATCGAAACCGCAATGTCGCTAGCCGTGAGAGCTTATCTGATTGCCAACGGCGGCACGGGGGATTTCGATACGGTCATGCGGCAGCTCCAAGCGGTCATCCACGTGCCCCGTGCAGTGGATGAAATGGGGGATGTCGGTAATCTGGAAAAAGCCTTTCCGTTTATGTCGAAAGTGCGGTCCGCCCATCTCGATAATGGCGCTGACCGCGCAAAGGCAGCTAAGCTCTTTGCCTTCCCCCGCGACAATCACCAATTCACCCACACAGAATGGATGCGCTACAACAAGCGGAAAAGCTGGAAAGACTTTGGCCCTTATTACATGCGCCGCGCCGATGCGCCGGTGGGCGAGAAATACGCTGCCCTTTGGCCTGAGAAAGAGTGGGCGCAAATCCCGGCTACCGGCAAAATGCGGCTTGTGATTCTACGCAAGGATGAGACTTGCCTGATGTGCGACACAGAAGAAAACAACCTTCTGCGCAAATGGAAAACGAAGTTTGAGAAAGAAGGCGTGGAAGTCGCTCTTCTGACGCCGAAATCCATCGAACTCTATAAGGAGTTCGGAGCGTACGACGAGTTCAAAGACGAACCCGCGCATGGCGTTTTCCTCATCGATAGCGATGGGAAGATCCGCTGGAATGCGCGGCCTGAACATGCCTGGAGCAAATGGCGCGAGCTTCTACAAGAAGCTCGCCGCTTGAAGCAGGTTAAGCCTTACGAACCGGCCGAGCCTTAAGCTTGGCTGGGCTTTTGTTTGTGCGAGTTATCGCGCCAGAACATCTTGCGCGGGCGGTCCTCTGAGAAACCTTCGCGCTTTTTGAACGGGCGATCTCCGCGAGGCTTGAAGCCTTCGCGTTTGGGACCTGAGCTTGAAGCGCCTTCCGCAGAGGCACCAAAGCCTTCGCGCTTCTTAAACGGCTTGCCGCCGAAACCACCGCCGCCACCGCCGCTACGTTTGCCGAACGGGCGATCACCGCGAGGTTTGAAACCGAAACCACCGCGCTGCGGGCGATCCCCGAAGTCCCGGCGTGGCCGAGATCCGAAGTCACCACCCTGAGGTGCTGCACCCTGCTTGTCGCGGGAAATGAAGCCCGTGCCGCGTTTCTTGAACGGCTTTTTTGCCTGATCGAAGCCTTCTGCAGAAAACCCCTGCTGCCGCGCGCCTGAACCTTCGCCTTCAGCGTGGTGTGCCGGGCGTGGGCGGAAGCCGCCTTCACGGCGAGGTCGGAACCCTTCACCGCGTGGGGCGAAACCTTGTTTGCGCCCACCGAAGCCTTCGGATTTAGGACCACGGTGCGGGCGGAAGCCGCCTTCGCGTGGTGCAAACCCGCCTTCACG